>NZ_JAVRHT010000036.1:0-36023 GCF_031846415.1 Rubrivirga litoralis
CAGCGGGCAGCGGGCAGCGGGCAGCGGGCAGCGGGCAAAAGATGCACCACCCCGCCCGCAGAACGCGAGGGCGGGGCAGACGCCGTAGCGGCGTTGCATGCAACGCCGTCGGGCAACGCCGTCGGACCGCGGCGCCCAGGCGGGGCGGGCGTAGCGGGCGGGCCATCACCTGACCCTAAACAGATCGCTGAGCTACCCAGCAGCCTCGCCGCTGCACGCGACGGCGCTACGGACGTCGGAGCGGCCCCACCCCGCCCGCGCAGGCGAGGGCGGGGCGGTCGCCTTGCCAAGCAGACACAGGGCGGGGCCGGACGTCCCACCACAGGCACCCGACCCCGCGAGCGCGCTGCGATTCCAGAGAAAGGGCTCTCCGAGGAGAGGCCAGTCCAGAGAGCCCCAGGCGCCGCCGACGAAGATAGGATCGGCCGGCTCCCCGAGAACCTTAACAGGAACATGCGCTACCGGACCGCCCGGACCGGGCGTATCCCCAGGCCGCGTAAGGCAGAGGCGACGGTCCCGCCCCGCGCGCGGGCGTCATCGAGTCCGCGGAGTCCGCCCCGCCCTCCGGGTCCGCCGCCCGGATCGGCGTGCGATTTCCCGTCGAGAATCGGGGAAGCGGGCGGGGTGGCGGACCCTTTACGCGCGTCCGCCCCGTTCTGGGCCGACCTTCCCGGGACGCCCCGCCCCCATGACGCGCATCATCGACTACGGCATCGGCAACCTCCGCTCGCTCGCCAAGGCGTTCGAGGCCGCCGGCGTGCCCGTCGAGCGGACCGACGACGCGGACGCGCTCCGCGATGCCGAGCGGCTCGTGCTCCCGGGCGTCGGCGCGTTCGGAGCATGCGCCGACGCGCTCGCCGCGCGTGGGCTCGACCGGCTCGTCCGCGAGCGGGCCGCGGCCGGCGTGCCCGTCCTGGGCGTGTGCGTCGGGATGCAGCTCCTGTTCGACGCTTCGGAAGAGCGGCCCCACGCCGACGGGACCGAGCACGCGGGGCTGGGCCTGCTCCCCGGCCGGGTCGTCCGCTTCGACGGGCGGGGCGGGGCGGACGGGCGGGGCGGCGGCCGGCGTCTGAAGGTGCCGCACATGGGCTGGAACCGGCTCCACCGGCAGGCCGCGCACCCGGTCCTCGGCCAGGGCACGCTCCCCCACGTCTACTTTGTTCACTCGTACCACGCCCGCCCCGCCCGCGCCTCCGACGTGCTGGCGACGGTCGACTACGGCGGCCCGGTGCCGGCCGTCGTCGGCCGCGGCAGCCTGGTCGGCGTCCAGTTCCACCCCGAGAAGAGCGCGGACGGCGGGCTCGCGCTGCTCCGCCGGTTCGCCGAGTGGGCGCCCGCGCCCGTCCCCGCCTAGCCACCCCGCCCGCCGGGCCTGTCCATGCTCTTGATTCCCGCGATTGACTTGCGAGGCGGCCGGTGCGTCCGGCTCCGGCAAGGCCGCTACGACGACGAGACCGTCTACTTCGACGACCCGGTCCGCATGGCGAAGCTGTGGCGGGTCATGAACGCCCGCGTGCTCCACCTCGTCGACCTAGACGCGGCGCGCGTCTCGGAGGGGCCGCCGGCCGAGGACAACCGCGACGTCATCGCGCGCGTGGCGGCGGGGCTCGACATCCCGGTCCAGGTCGGCGGCGGCGTCCGCACGCTCGACGACGTGCAGGCCATGCTCGACCTGGGCGTCTACCGCGTGGTCCTGGGCACGGCCGCCGTCCGCGAGCCGGACCTGGTGTCGGAGGCCGTGGCGCGCTTCGGCGACCGGCGCATCGTGGTCGGCATCGACGCCCGCGACGGCGAGGTGCGGACGGCGGGGTGGGAAGAGGGCTCGGGGCGGAGCGCGGTCGAGTTCGCCGTCGAGATGGAGCGCCGGGGCGTCCGCCGCGTGGTCTACACCGACATCGCCCGCGACGGGACGCTCGAAGGGCCGAACGTGGCCGCCTACCGCGAGATGGGCGCCGCGCTCCAGAAGGCGAAGATCACGGCCTCGGGCGGGGTGGGCGGCTACCGCGACCTGCTCGCGCTCCAGGCCCTCGACGGCGTCGGCGTGGACTCAGTGGTCGTCGGCCGCGCGCTCTACGAAAACCAGTTCCCCTGCCAGCAGTTCTGGTGCTGGCACCGCAAGGACGAGGTGGACCTGGAGCGGTTCTCGTCGGCCCGCCTCGCCCTCCGAGGCTAGGTACGGGGTACCGGGTACTGGGTACCCTCGCTCCGTACCTCGTACCCTGTACCTCGTACCCTGTAGCCGTGTTAGCCAAGCGCATCGTCCCCTGCCTCGACGTCCACGACGGGCGCGTGGTGAAGGGCGTCCAGTTCGTGGACCTTGTCGACGCGGGCGACCCCGTCGAGCAGGCCCGGTTCTACAACGCGTCGGGGGCCGACGAGCTTGTCTTCCTCGACATCACGGCGACCCACGAGGGCCGCGCGACCATGCGCGACGTGGTCCGCCGGACGGCCGACGAGGTGTTCATCCCGCTGACGGTCGGGGGCGGGGTGCGGACGGTCGACGACATGCGGGCCATGCTGGAGGCCGGGGCCGACAAGGTGTCGGTCAACTCGGCCGCCCTCGCGGACCCGGCCCTTCTCGCACGCGGGGCCGACGCTTTTGGCGCGCAGTGCGTCGTGCTCGCCATCGACGCCAAGCGGACCGGGCAGACCGAGAGCGGGTGGGAGGTGTTCACGCACGGCGGCCGCCGGGCGACGGGCCTGGACGCCCTCGCCTGGGCCGTCGCCGGCGCCGAGGGCGGGGCGGGCGAGCTCCTGGTGACGAGCATGGACCGCGACGGGACGCGCGCGGGCTACGACCTCGACCTGCTCCGCGCGCTCGACGACCGCGTCTCGGTCCCGGTCATCGCCTCGGGCGGGGCGGGCGGGCTCGACGACCTCCGCGCCGGGCTCGTGGACGGCCGCGCCGACGCCGTGCTCGCCGCCTCCATGTTCCACTTCCGCGAGACGACGGTCGCCGACGCCAAGGCGTACCTGGCCGCGGCCGGCGTGGAGGTCCGCCCGGCCGAAGACCGCCCCGCCCCGGCTGGCTCTGACCGCCCCGACCTCCCCGCCCTGGCATGAGCGCGAACGAGACGGGTCTGCGGATGCTCCGCACGGCGCTCGGCGTCGTGCTCGCGTTCATCGTGGCCGCCGGCGGGTGGCTCGCGTGGGCGGCGGCGACGAACCCGGACGTCCGCCTCAAGCAGCCGAAGTGGGTCGAGGGCGGGTTCGACCACTCGTTCTGGATCCCGGTCCTGGTCGTGACCGTGGGCGGGGCGGTCCTGGTCGGCGCCGTGCTGTGGACGGCGTACCGGCGCATGCGGGCGGGCGAGGATCTTTACGAAGGCCGCTTCGGGCGGGGCGTCCGCCGCCGCGGCGAGCGGGGGCTGGAGGAGGAGTAGCGGGCGGGGCGGCGTCGCAGCCCGTCATCGGGCAGGGCGGCCTTCGAGGAGCCGGCCGAGAGTGTCGCCCACGGCGCCGAGAGCCGCCGCGTAGACGCCCGGCGCCTCGCTCTCACGCGGGCCCGCCACGTTCAGCGTCCGCGCGCCGTGCGCGCGGACCCAGGCGACCACCCCGCCCGTGTCGAACCCGCCCGCGGTGCCGGGGCGGGGCGGGACGACGAGCACCGGGCGGCCCAGCGTGCGGGCAGCGCGGACCGTGAGCGCCGTCCCGCCCTCCACCCCGCCCCGCCCGCCGGGCGCGAGCACGAGCGTGGCGTCGCTGTCGCGGACGTTGAGGCGCGTCCGCTCGGCGGGGTCGGCCGTGGCCGTTTCGACGAGCGGGTAGCGGTTGGGGACCGGCCCGTCCTCGGCCCACCGCCCCGCCGGGCACCACCCGCCGACGGCGACGCCGAGCGCGAGGGCAGCGTCGAGGGCCGCGCGGTCGACGCCGGTCTGACCGCCGGAGACAACGCGAAAGACGGACAGCAGGCGGGCGGGGCGGTCGGTCACGGCAGCAGGCGGACAGGGCGGGGCGGGCCTGTGCAGACCACCCCGCCCGCGGGGGCACCGGGCGGGGCGGCGCTGTGGCCTCGGCACGCGGAGCGGCGGCACGTCGTTTGAACGATCCTCGCCGTCCCCCCGTTCGCCCGGCTCCACCGCCACCGCCATGCGCATCTCCACGCTTCCCCGCACGCTGGGGCTCGTCGCCCTACTCACCAGCGTCCTCTTTGGTGGACGCGCCGAGGCCCAGGCCTCGCCCGAGTCCGTCGCCCGCGAGCTCCAGACCCGCTACGGCCGGCTCGAGTCCATCCGCGCGCCGTTCGTCCAGACGGTCGGCCAGCAGAAGCTGCGTGGGACGCTCTCGGTCCGCGGCGACGCGTTCCGGCTTGACCTGGGCGACCAGGTGCTCGTCACCGACGGCCAGACGATGTGGTCGTACTCCGAGCCCGACGACCAGGTCGTGGTCCAGGCGTATGACCCCGCCCGCGTCGGCTTCTCGGTTGGCCAGTTGTTCACGGACTACCTCACCGTGTTCCGCGCGACCGGCGCCACGCGCGCCCGGATCGGCGGCGTACCGCACACGGTCCTCACGCTGCGCCCGCGCGAGTCGGGCTCGACCGTCCGCGACGTGACGCTCTACGTCCGCGACGTCGACGCCGTGCCCACGCGCGTCCGCGTGCACGACACGTCGGGGAGCACGCTCGCCTTCGACCTCCAGGACGTCGAGCGGAACGCGGACCTGCCGGCCTCGGCGTTCCGGTTCCAGGCCCCGCGCGGCACCGAGGTGGTCGACCTGCGGTGAGGGATAGGCGGTGAAGAGGAACTGCGGGGCGTGCCGAGCGGGCGGGGCGGCCTTATCCCTCCCGTCCCCGCTCCCACCCCGCGTGGATCGTTTGGTGCGGGGCCGCGTGTAGAGCGGCCCCGCACTCTTTTTGTGCCGCCCCGCCCGTGCCCCGCCTCCGGTCGCTCCTCCCCGCCCTCGCCAGCCTCGCGCTGGCGGCCGTGCTGCTGTGGCTGGCCCTCCGCGACGCCGACCTCGCCGGCGTCGGGCGCGCGCTCGCAGACGGAGCGTGGGGGTGGGTCATCCCGTTCGTGGCCGTCGGCGTGCTCTCGGTCGTCGTCCGCGCGTGGCGGTGGGGGCTGCTGATCGAGGCGCTCCCCTCGCGGCCCAGCGCGGACCTCCGGCTGACGACGGCGTCGGTCTTTATCGGCTACCTCGTCAACTACGCCGCGCCGCGCCTGGGCGAGGTGGCGCGGACGGCGAACGTGGCCCGGAACAGCGAGGCCACGTTCTCGGGCGTCTTGGGGACGGTCGTGGCCGAGCGGCTGCTCGACGTGGTCGCGCTCGCGCTCGCGCTGGGCGCCGTAGCGCTGACGTACGGCGGCCGCCTCGCGTCAGTCTGGGAGGCGTTCGCCGGCGGCGCCCGGGCGCTCGCCGGCTCGGTCCCGGTCGGGGCGGGGTGGGCCGGGCTCGCGTTCCTCGCAGTCGTCGTCGCCGGCGTCGTCGTGTGGCTCCGGCGGCGCTCCGGGGGCGGGGCGGGGCGCGTCCGGGCGCTGCTGGACTCGTTCCGCGACGGCCTCGTCTCGCTCGTGCGGACCGGCCGGCCGTGGGCGCTCCTGGGCTCGACGGTCCTCCTGTGGGCGTGCTACGTGCTCATGTCCGACCTCCCGCTCCGCATCCTCGGCCTCTCGGGCGCCTACGGCCTCGGGCTGGGCGACGCCGGCGCCATCATGGCCGTGGGCGGGGTGGGGATGGCCCTCCCCGCCCCGGGCGGGACGGGCTCGTTCCACTACGCGACCGTCCAGGCGCTCACGCTCCTGTTCGCCGTCGCGGCGACGCCGGCGGCCACGTACGCGATCCTGGTCCACGCGGCCGGCGTCGTGCTCTACTGCGCGTTCGGGGTGCTCGCGCTGGTGTGGCAGGGGACGAGCCTGCGCGACGTCCGGGCCGAGGCCCGGGAGGCGGCGGCGCCGTGAACCGAGCGGGGTGGATCGCAGCGGGCGTCTTGGTCGCCATCGTCGTCGGACTGGTCGCCCTGTGGGGCGTAGCCGACCGCGGGCCGTTTGCGGCGCTCGCGGCCGAGCGCGTCGCGGTGCACAACGCCGAGGCCGGGCGGCTCGACACGCTCCGCCTGCGCGGCCGCGTGGTCACGGCGTCGGTCGGCGGGACCGTGGTTCAGATCGACCCCGACGACCGCGTGTGGCTCGATCTGGGCGACGGCGCGTTCCCGCTCCGCGTGCCCGGCGGCGACTCGCTGGCCGTCCGCGACCGGCTCCTCGCCGTCGGCCGCGTGCGCGGGCGGGGCGGCCTCCGGTGGCTCGACGTCGAGGCGTGGACGCGCGTGACGGCGTCGGTCCGGTAGCGTTCCCGGTTCAGGACGGCGTGGAACCGTTCGGGGTCCGGTGGGGACCGTTCGGGCAGTCGAGTTTCGGAGCGGCGTGGGCCGTGGGTACCGTATGTCCAGCGGCCCCGCCGTCCCCCCACCACCGTCTAGCAGAGCCCCCGCGACCGATGGAGATCACGTACGACCAGAACCCGCTCGGCGGCCTCATCTCGCCCGACGTCTACCAGATCCTCGAGGAGCACAACCTCCTGAACGAGAAGGGCGTGCGCGACTACCAAATCCGCCAGCAGTTCCGGTCCATGCGGGCCGACGAGGTGCCGGCGTACGAGGCCATCGAGGAGCTCCGCGAGCAGCACCCGTACCTCCAGTTCGACACGATCCGCAAGATCGTCTACGGCCTCCGGCGCCGGTCCTAACCTAGCGCCGACTCTCGGCGCTCCGCGCCGACCCGCCCCGCCCCACCCTCGGGCGCCGGCGGACGACGAGTCTCCCCAGGGTTGGGTGAGAAGCGGGCGCTGCGGCGCCCGATCAGAGGGAACGGCGGGGTGGCCTTCGGGTCGCCCCGCCGTTTTTTGTGGGCGGGGCGGTGGCGGCTCTGTACCAGTTCTGGAGGTTTGCGCCTCACCCGAGCCGCCCGCCCGTCCCGTCCACCACCCCTAGCCCCTCCTGTCCAGGAGGGGAACTCCTCTGGAGGCGTCGGAGCATGGGGCCAAAAACTAGCGATCTGGTATTATCGCCCGCGCACCGCCGCGAACAGCGCCACGCCCGCCGCCACCGACACGTTGAGCGATTCGGCCGGCCCGCGCAGCGGGATCTCCACCAGCACGTCGCAGACGGCGCGCACGCCCGGCCGGAGCCCCTTCCCCTCGTTCCCGACGACGACAGCCACGGCCCGGTCCCAGTCGTAGTCCCAGACCGTCGTCCGCTCCGGCCCCGCCCCGCCCGACGGCGGTCCAGCTTCGGCCGCCCCGCCCCCTTCAAGGCCGACGACCCAGTAGCCGCGCTCCTTCAGCGCGTGGAGCGCTTCGGCGAGGTTGCCGGCCCGGGCGATCGGGATCTGGAGCGCCGCGCCCGCGCTCGCCTTCACGGCGACGGCCGAGAGCGGGGCGGCGCGGCGCTCGGGCACGACCACGCCCGACACGCCGGCGCCGAGCGCGCTGCGCAGGATGGCCCCGAAGTTGCGCGGGTCCTCGACCTCGTCCAGCGCCACGAGCACCGGCTTCTGCGCACGCACGTCGTCCAGCGTCGGGGCAATCGCCGACAGCATCTCGTCCAGGTCCGCGTAGGCGACCGGCGCCACGACGGCGACGACGCCCTGGTGGGCGGCCTGCGGCGCGAGGCGGTCCACCTTCGGCTGCGGCACGTACTGGACGGGGACGTTGGCCGCCCGCGCCGCGTTGCGGATCGCGTCGATGGCGCTCCCGTGCGTGCCTTTCTGGAGCAGCACCTTCTCGACGCGGCCATCGCCCCGCTCCAGGGCCTCGCGGACGGGGTTGCGGCCGGCGACAACGTCGGTGCGGGAGTCTTGGGAGGGCACGGGGGACGGGGAAAGGGGAACGGGCAGAAAAAGCTGAACCGCACGGGCGGGGTGGGGACGGGCGGGGCGGCCTAGCCCTCCACCCCGCCCGCGAGCCCCTCCAGCCGGTCCGCGATCCAGCCGACGGCCGCCTCGTGCTCGGGCTTCATGAGCACGCTCCGCAACACGCGCGCGTGGTCGGCAGCCTGCCCTGAGGTCCCCGAAGGGTCGCGGGCGAGGGCGGGGAGGTGCGCCGCGAGGCGGTCGGCGTCGAGGCGGTAGAGCGAGAGGAAGAGCGGGTCGTCGGGGTCGGCCATGCCGGCCTCGAAGACCGCCCCGCTCCGGGCGTCGGTTTCGGACACGGACGCGGCGCGCGGGGCGTAGACGACGATGTCGGTCTCGGGCGCGAGCACGAGGTCGTAGGTGTCGGACGCGTCGAGCCGCCCCGCCAGCGCACGCGCCGCGCGAAGGCCAGCGGCGACGATGGGGCCGATTCCGCGCTCCGCCTCCAGGGGCAGCACGCGGAGCGTGAGCCACAGCGCGCCAGCCGCCGCGCCCGGCCGCGAGCACTCGAGGCTGATCTCGCCCAGGTGGAGCGCGTCCGACGTGAAGTAGGTGTAGGGCGAGTCGTGGCGGTAGTGCCGCCCGACGGACGGGTCGCGGAAAAGGACCGCCCCGCACCCGTACGGCTGGAGCCCGTGCTTGTGCGGGTCGACCACGACGGAGTCGGCGTCGGCGATCGCGCGGAAGTGGCGGGCCGGGAAGCCGGCGAGCGCCGCCCCGCCCGCGCCCTCCGCCCCGCCCGGTCCCGCCCCGCCCCGCCCGGCCGCCGAGGGCGGGGCGGCCAGCAGCCGGAAAAACCCGCCGTAGGCCGCGTCGACGTGGACGCGCGCGCCGTAGCGGCGGCACAGCGGGATCGCGTCCGCGATCGGGTCGACGGCGCCCAGGCCGGTCGTCGCCGCCGTCAGCACGACGGTCCCCACCCCGCCCCGTTTCAGCGTGTCTTCGAGCGCGTCCAGGTCGATGCGGCCGGCGTCGTCGGCGGCGACCGAGACCGCCTCGACGTCCAGGACGTGCGCCATACGCGCGTGCGTGTAGTGCGCCTCGGCCGAGTAGGCGACGGCCGCCCCGCCCGTCTCCTCGCGCGCCACGAAGAGCGCCTCCAGGTTGGCGACCGTGCCGCCGCCCGTGAGGTGGCCGAGCGCGTTAGAGGGGAAGCCGAACATCCGCGCGAGGTCCGCCACGACCTCCTTTTCCATGGCGCTCGTCGGCGGGCCGCCGTCGAGGGCGTGGTTGTTCGGGTTGATGCGCGCAGCGGCCGCGTAGGCCGCGAGGGCGACCGGGTGCGGCGGCTTCAGCATCTGCCCGGCGTAGCGCGCGTTCCCGAACGGGTACATCCCCGGCGCCTCGCCGCGCGGCGGGGCCGTCATCCGCCCGAGGTACTCCTCCAATGCCTCGCCCAGCGCGTCCTCGTCGACCTGGAGCGCGGGCGGGGTGGGCGCCTCGCCGAACGAGCGCTCCCAGCGGTCGATCTCGTCGTACGCCGTCTGGATCAGGGCGAGCGGGTCCGGGCTCATGCCGTCGCCGCCATCGCGGGCCGGGCCGTGGGCGGGGCGGTCACGCGCCGCGTCAGGAGCGCGAGCCCGACGAGCCCGGCGAGCATGAGGGCGACCGAGATGAGCTGCGACTGCGAGAGCCCGAACGCGACCTCGGGGTTGACGCGGATAAACTCGATCGCGAACCGCTCGGCGCCCGTAAACACGGCGTAGAGCGAGAACAGCCACCCCGCCCGGAACGGGTGCTTCCTGAGCAGCCACAGGACGCCGGCGAGCGCGGCGCATACGGCGAACTCGTAGAGCATGGTCGGGTAGACGCCGGTCGGGTTGGCGAGCGTGCAGACCTCGCCGCGGACCTGGGCATTGAACGTCACCGGGTCCATGCCGACGTAGGCGCGCGGGAACGTCTCGCTCCACAGGAAGCCCGGGATCCAGGACGGCTTGTTCGCCAGCGACGAGCACACGCCCCAGTCGCCGTCGCCCGAGAGGTAGCACCCGATCCGCCCGATCCCGTAGGCCAGGATGAGCCCGGGCGCCGTCGCGTCCATGAGCCGGCCCAGCTTGATCCCGCGCTTGTGGGCGTAGTAGAGGATCGCGGCGCCGGCGCAGATGAGGCCGCCGTAGAACGTGAGCCCGGACGCCGAGAACAGGAGCCGCGCCGGGTTGGCGACGAACTCGTCCCAGTAGTCGATGATGTGGAACAGCTTCGAGCCGATCACGCCGAACACGCCGGCCAGCGTCGCCATCGTCCACACGAGGGCCGACGGGCTTGCGAGCTCGACCCGGCTCCGCCCCTTCGCGTCCGTGACCGGCAGGCGGACCGGCCCGACCTCGCCGGCGGCGTACATCCGGTCCAGCTCGCGCTTCGCCAGCGCCGCCGCGGCCACGATCGCGAGCGCGACCAGGAGCCCGAACGAGTGGAGCGGGATCGGGAGCTCGAACCCGAACAGGTCGCGGGTGAGGTCGCTGATGCGGGGGTACATGGCGCGGGGGCAGGCCCGGGGGCGGGGCGGGCAAGGTAGAACGGGGCGGGGCGGCCGGGTGTTGGGGATCGGGGGAAGAGCCGCCGCCTCCCCACCCCGCCCGCGCTCGCCGGGCCGACCCACGCGCGGGGGCGGGGCGGTCGGGTGCGCCACCCCGCCCAGGTGGGTACAGGGTACCAGGTACGAGGTACGGTCTGATCTGGCTTCGGCGCGCGTACGTCGTACCGAGTACCCGGTACCTACCTCCACGCTGCTTTAGGGCGGGGCGGTCGGGCGGGGCGGGGCCGCCACGGCGAGGGCGGGGCGGGGCCGCCACGGCGAGGGCGGGGCGGCCGCCCCTACCCCGCCCCGCCCGCGAGCGTGACGGCGAGCGCAGCGATGGGCACCGCCCGCTGCGCGCCCGTCTCCAGGTCGCGCACCTGCGCCTCGCCCGCCGCCAGCTCGTCGTCGCCGACGATGACGGTGCGGGCGGCGCCCGAGCGGTCGGCCGCCCGCATCTGCGCCTTCATCGACCGGCCGCCCAACGCGAAGTCGACGCGCAGGCCGGCGGTGCGGAGCGTCTGCGCGATCCCGAACGTTGCCCGCTCGGCCGCCCCGCCCAGGGCGACCACGAACACGTCGGGCGGGGCGGTCTGGGGGAAGGCGTAGCCCTGGGCGTCGAGGGCCAGGAACAGGCGCTCGATGCCCGCCGCGAACCCGACGGCGGGCACGGGCTGCTTGCTCCCGACCGCCTCGGCCAGCCCGTCGTAGCGGCCGCCGGCGCCCAGCGCGCTCTGGGCGCCCAGCGCGTCGGACTCCAGCTCGAACACGGTCCGCGTGTAGTAGTCGAGGCCGCGGACGAGCCGCGGGTCCTCGACGTAGGGCACGCCCAGGCCGTCGAGGAGCGCCTTGACCTCGGCGTAGTGCTCGGCGGCCGCCCCGCCCACGAAGTCGGGGAGGCGCGGGGCGTCGGCCAGGAGCGCCTGCTCGGCGGGGTTCTTGGTGTCGAGGATGCGGAGCGGGTTGGTCTCCAGCCGCGCCCGGCTGGTTTCGGACAGGTCGGCGGCGTAGGGCTCGAAATAGTCGCGGAGCGCGTCGCGGTAGCGCGGGCGGTCGGCGGCGTCGCCCAGCGTGTTCAGGCGGAGCCGGGTGTCGCGGACGCCGAACGCGTCGTAGACGGCTCGGAGCGCGGCGACCGTCTCGGCGTCGGCGCGCGGGTCGTCCGACCCGATCAGCTCCGTCCCGAACTGGTGGAACTGGCGGAACCGCCCCTTCTGCGGGCGCTCGGCGCGGAAGCACGGGCCGACGTAGAACAGCCGCTGCGCGCCGCCCCGCTGCTCCAGGTGGTGCTCGAGGTAGGCCCGCATGACCGGGGCCGTCACCTCGGGCCGGAGCACGTAGGTCTCCTTCGTCCGCTCGACGACGAACATCTCTTTGGAGACGATGTCGGTCGTCGCCCCGACGCCGCGCGCGACGAGGTCGACGGGCTCTAGGACGGGCGTGCGGATCTCCTCGAACGCGAACCGCCCGAGCACGTCGCGCACCGTGGCCTCGACGTGGCGCCACGCGGCGCTCCCCGGCACGGTCATGCCGCCCGTGTCGTGGGCGTCGGGGAGGACGTCGAAGGTGCCGCGGATGGTTTGGAACGACATGGGGCGCACGGGCGGGGTGGCCTGGAAAGTGCCCCCGTCCCGCCCCGCCCCGCCGCGCGGACGGTGCGAAAATGGGGGGATGGGGGGATTGAGGGATGGGCAGAGGGACGGGACGGCCGGGGGCGGGACGGGCAGAGGTGGTCGGCTGGGGGCGGGGCGGCCGTTTGGTAGTAGGGACACGGCTTGCCGTGTCCGGCCGAGGGCGCCGCGGATGGCAGGACACGGCAAGCCGTGTCCCTACGGGTGCCCTACGGCCTCTAGAAATGCCCGCGTCGTCGCCTCGGCGTCCCACGCGAACAAGAGGCCCCCAGCGGCCGCCGCCCCGTGCGCCCCGACGATCCGGCAGATCCGCGCTCGGGGCGGGGTGACGCCGCCGAGCGCCAGGACGGGCACGCGCGCCTGCTCGGCCGCGAGGCGGACCAGGTCGATCCCGGCCGGCTCGGCGTCCGGGTGCGTCCGCGTTTGCCAGACGGGCGAGACCGTCACGTAGTCCGCCCCGCCCCCGCGGTCTGCGATCCGCCGGTTTGCGGTCTGTCGGTTTGCGACCCGCCCCGCCCGAGCGGCGTCGGCGCCCGAGTGGCACGAGAGGCCGACCGGGGCGTCCAGGCCGGCGGCGACGGCGTCCGCGAGCGACGCCCCGCGGCGGCCGACGTGGAGGCCCGCCCCGAGCGCCTGCGCCACGTCGAGCCGCCCGTGGACCGAGAGCGCGAGGGCGGGGCGGGCGCGCCGCAGGTCGGCCGCGAACGCCTCGGCGTGCTCCGCGAACGCGTCGGGCGGGGCGGCGTGGTCACGCAGCGACACCCAGGGCACGCCGGCCTCGACGCACGCGAGCGCGCGGTCCCGGATCGCTCCGGCGTCCAGCTCCGGTCGCCCCGACGCGAAGCCGTCGGCGATCAGGAGCAAGCGCGGGACCGCCCCGCCCCGCCCGGGCGGGGCGGCCTCGGGCGGAGTCGCTTCGGGCGGGGCGGGCACCTACTCGTCGACGGCCGGCACGTCGATGCGGCCGGCGCCGGGCGTCGAGGCCTGGGCGTAGAGCCGGCGCGGGATCCGCCCCGCCCGGCGTGCGAGGCGGCCGGCGGCGACGGCGTGGCCCACGGCGGCGGCCATGAGGGCGGGGTGCTCGGCGCCGGAGACGGCCGTGTTGAGGAGGACGCCGTCGTAGCCCAGCTCCATCGCCCGTGCCGCGTCCGACGCCGTCCCCAGTCCAGCGTCGACGACGAGCGGGACGTCGGGGAGCGTCTCGCGGATGATCCGGAGCACGTACGGGTTGACGAGCCCCATCCCGCTCCCGATGGGCGCGGCCAGCGGCATGACGGCCGCGCACCCGAGGTCGGCCAGGCGCCGCGCGGTGACGGGGTCGTCGCCGCAGTAGGCGAACACCTCGAACCCGTCGGCGACGAGGTCGGCGGCCGCCTTCAGCGTCTGGACGGCGTCGGGGTAGAGCGTCTCGTCGTCGCCGATGACTTCGAGCTTGACCCAGTCGGTCTCGAGCGCCTCGCGGGCGAGCTGCGCCGTGAGCACGGCCTCGCGGGCCGTGTAGCAGCCGGCCGTGTTGGGGAGCACGTGGAGCGCCCGCCCCGCCCGCTCTGCGTCGTCGCGGAGGGCGCGGAGCAGGCTCTGCTTTTCGCCCCCGAGGTCCGCCCGGCGGACCGACACCGTCGCGACCTCGGCGCCTGACGCCTTGACCGAGTCCAGGAGCGACTGGAGGCTGGGGTAGCGGCTGGTCCCGATGAGCACGCGGCTCCTCAACTCCACCCCGCCCACGGTCCACGGGTCGTCCTCTCCGCCCTGGTCTGTGGGGGCGGGGTGGGTCGGGGCGGCTACAACGTCTTCAGCGTTCATCGTTCAACATTCAGCGTTCTTTACCCGCCCTGGGCGGCCGTCACGATCTCGACGCTGTCGCCCTCGGCGACCGGCGTGGCGTCCCACTCGCTCCGGCGGACGACGCGGTCGCCGAGCGCGACGGCCACGCCGGTCTGCTCGGGGTCGCGGCCGACGTGTTCGAGGAGGGCGCGGACGGTGAGGCCGTTGGGGACCTCGCGGCGTTCGCCGTTGACGTGGAGCGTGGGCATGGGCGGGGTGGAGGGATGAGGAGGAATGCGGGATTGAGGAATGAGCGGGCGGGGCGGCGGAGGCACGTTTGCCTAGTCCCTCCATGCCTCTTCCATCCCGCATCCCTCACCGAAACCGTCTCGGTGAGAACGGGGCCAGGAGCGGGCGGGTTTCGGCCTCCCCGCCCCGCCCCGCCCCGCCCGCTTCGAGGAGCGCGTCGACCTCGGCCGCCACCTCGTCGGCGACGACGGGCGCGAGGAGCACGCCGTGCCGGTACTGTCCCGTCGCGTAGACGACGCCCGCGTGCTCGGAGCGGCCCAGGAGCGGGCCGTGGTCGCGGCTCGCCGGCCGGTGGCCGACCCACGTCTCGACGAGCTCCATCTCCTCGACGGCCGGCACGAGCGGCACGGCGCCTTCGAGCAGCCGGTAGAGGCCGCCCGCCGTGACCGCCGCGTCCCACCCGCGCTCCTCCGACGTCCCCCCGACCACGAGCCGGCCGTCGGCCTTGGGCACGAGGTAGGCGTCCGGCCCGCGGACCACGTGGCGGAGCGTGAGGGCGTCGGTCATCCGCAGCGAGAGCGCCTGCCCCTTGACCGGGCGCACGGGCGGGGCGGGCGTGAGGCCGCCCACCGCCCCGCTCCACGCGCCGGCGGCGAGCACGACCACGCCGGCCTCGACGCGCTCCGCCCCGCCCGGCTCCGACTCGCCCGAGTCCGCCCCGCCCGGTTCGCGTGTGACGGAGAGGGCGGGGCGGTCGCCGGGGCGCGAACCGCCGGGCTCGACGGCCGTCACGTGGGCGCCCTCGTGGACCTCGACGCCCGCGCCTTCGGCCGCCACGCGAAGGGCGTCGACGAGCGCGCGGTTGTCGACCTGGTGGCCGTCGGGCGACCACACGGCGGCGGGGAGGCGCGGCGAGAGGAGCGGCTCGCGCTCGGCGGCCTCGTCGCCCGTCAGCCACTCGACGGCCGCGCCGTGCTCGGTCTGGAACCGGAACAGCCGGCGGAGCGCGCGGGCCGCGTCGCGGTCGTCGGCCACGACGAACGTGCCGTCGGTCCGGTACCCGACGCCGCGGCCGCTCGCCGCCTCGACCTCGGCGGCGAACGCGGGCCACCGCGCGAGGCTCTCGTGCCCCAGCGCGTACAGGTCGAGCTCCTCGAAGCCCGCCTCGGCGTCCGGCGCGAGCATCCCGGCCGCGGCCCACGACGCGCCCCGCCCCGCCCGCCCGCGCTCGAAGAGCGCCACGCGGCGGCCGCGCTGGGCGAGCCGCCACGCGACGCCCAGGCCGGCCACCCCGCCCCCGACGACCGCGACGTCTACGTTGTCCATGTGTGCTGCGCTGCGAGCGGCACCGTACGGGCGGCGCGGCGCGCCTGATCCGGGGAATGGGTACGAGGTACGAGGTACGGTCGTGCGGCGGGCGGGGCGGCGCTGCCGGGCGGGGTGGGAGACGGCCGGACGAATACCCGCCGCCGCCCGAGACCGCCCCGCCCGACGCGTACCCTGTACCGAGTACCCCGTACCCCACAATCCAACCGATGCCCCTCCCCGCCCGCACCGACGTCGTGGTCGCCGGCGCCGGCCTCGCCGGGGCGTGCGCGGCGCTCGTGCTCAGCCGGAGCCGCCGCGTCATGGTCGTCGGCGACGGGAGGCCCGGCGCGAGCGGGGCGGCGGCCGGGCTCGTCAACCCGTTCATGGGGCGGAAGGCGAAGCCGGCGTGGCGGATGGACGAGGCGCTCCGCGCCCTCGGCACGCTCCTGGACGACGCCGGCGCCGGCGCCCTCGTCTCGCGCACCGGCGTCGTGCGCCCGGCCGCCGCCCCGTCCCAGGCCGCGACGTTCCAGGAGCGGGCCGCCGAGCACGCGGGCGCGCTGGAGTGGCTGAGCCCGGCGGCCGCGGCCGAGCGGTTCCCGGCCGTCGCCGCCCCGCTCGGCGCGCTCGTCGTCGGGCGGGGCGGGCACGTCGAGGTCGGTGCGCTCGCCGCCGCGTTCGTGCGGGCGGCCGAGGCGCGGGGCGCCGCGCGCGCGCGCGCGCGGCTGCTCGGGTGGCGGAGCGAGCCGGGCGGACCCGACGCGGACGGGGTGGCTTCGCCGTCCCCTCCGGGGGTGGTCGTCCAGACGGACGCCGGCGACGTCCGGGCGCGGCACCTCGTCCTGTGCCTGGGCGACGGCGCGCGGCACCTCCCCGCCCTCGCGGCCCTGGGGCTCCACCGCGTCAAGGGCCAGACGGTCCGCCTGGAGCGCCCCGACGCGCTGCCGCCGGGCCACCCCGCCGTCGCGGGGCGCGGCTACGTGGTGCCGCAGGCCGACGCGGGCGGACCCGACGCGGGCGGACCCGACGCGGGCGGGGTGGTCGTGGGCGCCACGTTCGAGCACGCGTTCGAGAGCGACGCGCCGGACCCGGCGCTCGACGCCGGACTCGTCGCGCAGGCCGCCGCGCTCGTGCCCGCGCTGGGCGGGGCGGCCGTCCTGGGACGCCGGGCGGGCGTCCGCCTGACGGTGCCCGCGGCGGTGGCGCCGGGGCGGCTCCCGCTGGCGGGTCCGCTCACGGGCTGCGTGTGGGTATTTACCGGCCTCGGCGCGAAGGGGTTGATGACCGCCCCGCTCCTGGCGCTCGCGCTCCCGGACGCGCTCGACGGCCGCCCAGCTCGTGATCCCACGCTCTGGCGGCTCCCGCCGGCGGTCGCCGCGGCGCTCGGCCGAACCGGGCGGGGCGGCACCTCGTAGTCGGGGGAGAGCCGAGCGGGCGGGCCGGCTCCGCCCCCTATCTTTCCCCCTCCCCTCTCTGCCCCCGACGATGCCCGACACCCTGACCCAGATCGAAGAGTACCTCGGCTCCGAGGCCGACTCGCTCCTCGGCTTCGACGCGCCCAAGATCTCGAAGGACCAGCTCCACGTCCCCGGCCCCGACTGGGTGGACCGCGTCTTCCGCGCCTCGGACCGCCCGATCCCCGTGCTCCGCTCGCTCCAGCAGCTGTACGACGCCGGGCGCCTGGGCGGGACGGGCTACCTCTCGATCCTCCCCGTCGACCAGGGCATCGAGCACTCGGCCGGCGCGTCGTTCGCCAAGAACCCGGCCTACTTCGACCCCGAGAAGATCGTCGAGCTCGCCATCGAGGGCGGCTGCAACGCGGTCGCCTCGACGTACGGGGCGCTCGGGATGGTCGCGCGGAAGTACGCGCACAAGATCCCGTTCATCCTCAAGATCAACCACAACGAGCTGCTCACCTTCCCGAACACGTACGACCAGATCCTGTACGCCCGGGTCGAGGAGGCCCGCGACATGGGCTGCGTCGCGATCGGGGCCACGATCTACTTCGGCTCCGACGGCTCGGGCCGCCAGATCCAGGAGGTCTCGAAGGCCTTTGCGCGCGCCCACGAGCTGGGGCTCGCCACGGTCCTCTGGTGCTACCTCCGCAACAGCGGGTTCACCGTCGACGGCACGAACTACGAGGCGGCGGCCGACCTCACGGGCCAGGCCGACCACATCGGCGCGACGCTCGAGGCCGACATCCTCAAGCAGAAGCAGCCGACCACGAACGGCGGCTACAAGGCGCTGAACTCGGGCGACAGCTCCTACGGCAAGCTCGACGAGCGGATCTACACCGAGCTCGCGAGCGACCACCCCATCGACCTCACGCGCTACCAGGTGGCCAACGGGTTCATGGGCCGGGCCGGCACCATCAACTCGGGCGGCGGCTCGGGCAAAGACGACTTCGGCCAGGCTGTCCGCACGGCGGTCATCAACAAGCGCGCGGGCGGGATGGGCCTCATCTCGGGCCGCAAGGCGTTCCAGCGCCCGACGGCCGACGGCGTCAAGCTCCTCAACGCGATCCAGGACGTGTACCTCTCGGACGAGGTCACGGTCGCCTAGCGCCCACCCCGCCCCATCGACACGGGGACCCTGCCGCCGGGCGGGGTCCCCTTTCGTTTGCCGCCCCGCCCGATCCCGTCGCGGGCGGGGCGGCGGCTCGACCGCCCCGCCCGGGGCCACCGCCCTGCCGAAGCGGGCGGGGTGGCGCCTCCGCTGCCGCCCCGCCCTTCGGGTCCGATCTACTCCGCCGGGCGCTCGAACACCAGGATGTGCTGCTGCGGGAGCACGTCGCGGTTCTCGACGAACCGAAACCCGGCCGCCTCCACCTCGCGCCGGGCCTGCGCCTCGGTCATCTTGTGGAGCGGCTTGATGGGCACGTCGGGGTCCTCGGCCCGGTACTCGACGAGGACGAGCCGGCCGCCGGGGCGCGTGGCCTCGAAGATGCCGGCGAGCATCTCGCGCGGGTCCGAGAACTCGTGGTACGCGTCGACGACGAGCGTGAGGTCGGTCGACCGCGGGCGGAGGCCGGGCGAGGTCTCGGTGCCCAGGACCGGCGCCACGTTGCCGACGCCGTCCTCCCCGGCCCGCGCCTCGACGATCCGGAGCATCTCGGGCTGGATGTCGACGGCGTAGACGCGCCCCTCGGGGACGAGCGGGGCGAGCCGGAACGTGAAGTAGCCGGTCCCCGCGCCGAGGTCGGCCACGACGTCGTCGGGCGCGAGCCCCAGCGCCTGCACCAGGAGGGCCGGGCGCTCCTCGCGCTCGCGGTCGGGGCGCTCGAGCCACGCCGCCCCGCGGTGGCTCATCACGCGCGCGATCTCGCGGCCGAGGTAGTAGCGGCCGGTCCCGTCGGCCGAGCGCGGGCCGGCCTCGTAGACGACGGCCTCGTCCTGGGAGAACGCTCTTGCCGCCGCGCGAGGGGCGGCCGGCTCCACGAGGCGGGCGCCCTCGGCGGGCGGGGCGGCCGGCGACTGCGCGAGGCACCCGGGCACCGCGAGCGCGGCGGCGAGGAGGACGAGGACACGCCCCGGGAGCGGGATCAACGACATGGGCGGGCGGGGCGGCGGGGACGGTGAGGCCGCGCAGACGCGGGGTGGAGTCACAACGGCGCGCGGACCGCGCCCGTGCCCCGAGCGCCGCCCCGCCCGATGGCTACACGACCGGGTGGACCACGCGGGGCGGGGCGATCGGGAGCGGCCGGGCCACGTCGTCCGCCGTCGGGACGCCCGACGTGCCGGCCTGGGCGTACGGCTCCTGGAGCTCGACCGACGGCGTGTCCTTCCCACGCTTCGAGCGGATGTTCAGGAACTCGACGATGAGCGAGAACGCCATCGCGCTGTAGATGTAGCCCTTCGAGATGTGCTGGCCCATCCCCTCGGCCACGAGCGTGACGCCGATGAGGATGAGGAACGCGAGCGCGAGCATCTTCACCGTCGGGTGGCGGTGGACGAAGTTCGAGATCGGCCCGGCGCCCAGCATCATCACCCCGACGGCGATGACGACGGCGATGATCATGACGGCGATGTCGTCGGCCATGCCGACGGCCGTGATGACGGAGTCCAGCGAGAACACGAGGTCGAGCAGCGCGATCTGGATGAGCACGCTCCCCATCGTAGCCGCCTTCGGCTTCGCGGCCGCGTGCTCGCCGTCGCCTTCCAGCTTGTTGTGGATCTCGTGCGTCGCCTTGCCGACGAGGAAGATGCCGCCGAGGAGCAGGATGAGGTCGCGCCCGGTGATGGCCGTCGCGCTGGTCTCCGCGACGTCGCCGCCGCCGTGGCCCACGACGGCCTCGCCGGTCGCCTCGCCGACCGGCTGGAGGTCGGCGAGGAAGGGAAGCCAGTCGGCCACGTCGAACAGGACCGTCGTGAGCCCCATGACCCACGAGATCGAGAGGAGGAGCAGGATCCGCATCCCCATCGCGAGCGCCAGCCCGATCGTCCGGCCCTTCCCCTGCTGCTCCTCGGGGAGCCGGCCGGTGAGGATCGAGATGAAGATGATGTTGTCGATCCCGAG
This sequence comes from Rubrivirga litoralis, assembly GCF_031846415.1. Lineage (NCBI taxonomy): Bacteria > Pseudomonadati > Rhodothermota > Rhodothermia > Rhodothermales > Rubricoccaceae > Rubrivirga > Rubrivirga litoralis. The sequence goes on from NZ_JAVRHT010000036.1 coordinate 19,830, forward strand.
GACGATCTCGAGCGCGGTCAGCGTTCCGAGGGCGGCCCACGCGGCGGGGTCGGAGATCCAGTCGAACATGAAGGGCGGGCGGGGTGGGAGGAGCAGGCGCCGGAGGTTACGGCGCGGCAGCGGGCCGCGGACGCGCACCGCCCCGCCCACACCAGAGAGGACCCGTAGGGGCGACCGGCGGTCGCCCGCGTCCATCCGTGCCCGCCCCGCCCGCGGCCTCCACCCCGCCCGCAACGCGCGGGGGCGGGTCGGCGTCGGCGTCTGGCCCCGCCCGCCCGCAGCCCTGGGCGGGGCGGAGCCTCCAGGAACCTTTCGGCCGCCGCCCTGCCTACCCGCTCTACCCGCTCTACCCGCTCTACCCGCTCTACCCGCTCTACCCGCTCTACCCGCTCTACCCGCCCGGTATCTTCCGCCCCACCCCGCCCAGCCGCCCCGCCCGATGGCCGAGACGCCCGCCCCGCCCGCCGACCCGCTCGCCCACTACCCCGGGTGGGCGCGCGAGCTGGCTCGCCGCTACTTCACCAAGACGATCAACCAGTTCGTCGTGCACGGGAACGTCCGCGACCTCGTGCCTTCCCAGGACGGGCGGGGCGAGCGCGCGTACCTCCCGCTGCGGCAGTTCCTGGCCGACGACCTCTTCGCCGGCCGCGACGTCGTCGTGTTCTACGACCGCTCCGACGGCATCCACTTCCAGGACGCCGAGAGCCGCCGCGACTTTAGCCGGGCGCTCTCGGGCTACGACACGATTTTCGGGACCGAGTACGCGAAAAAGCTCCCCAAGGACCCCGCCCGCGTCTTCGCGCTCCTCGACAACTACTTCCGCCTGCGCCTGGCGGACGGGAAGCGGATCGCGTGCGTCGTCGACTACGCCGAGACCATCATCCCGATGTCGGAGGCGGCCAGCTACTCGACCGAGGACCGCGGCGCGCTCGTGACGCTCCAGAAGTGGGCGAACGACCCGCTCCTGCTCCGGGCCGACTTCACGCTCGTCCTCGTCGCCGAGAACCTGGGTGACCTGTCGCGCCCGTTCATCCAGAGCCCGTACAACGCCGAGCTGGAGGTCGGGCTGCCCGCCCTCGACCAGCGTCAGGCGTTCGTGTCGTGGTTCCTCTCCGCCGACGGCGCCCGCGCCCGCTACGACACGCTGAGCGACGTGCCCGACCTCGCGCTCGCCCAGAACACGGCCGGCCTGGGCTACGTCCAGCTCCGCTCGATCCTGGCCGACGTGCTGGAAAACGGGCGGCGGCTCACGTTCGAGACGCTCTCCGAGAAGAAGAAGGAGCTCATCGAGGCCGAGGCGTACGGGCTCCTCGAGTTCGTCGAGACGGACTACACGCTCGACATGGTCGCCGGCCACGCCGAGGCCAAGGACCACCTCCGCGCCGCGGCCGAGGCCATCAAGACCGGCCGCCCCGACGTCATGCCGATGGGCTACCTCGTGAGCGGGCCGGTCGGGACGGGCAAGACGTTCCTCGTGACCACCTTCGCGGGCGAGATCGGGATCCCGATGGTCAAGCTCAAGAACTTCCGCAGCCAGTGGCAGGGCGTGACCGAGGGGAACCTGGAGAAGATCCTCACGCTGCTCCGGGCCATGAACCCCGTCGCCGTCATGATCGACGAGGCCGACGCCGCGCTCGGCGACCGGAGCAGCCAGGGCGACTCGGGCGTGTCGAGCCGCGTGTTCGGCCAGATCGCGCAGGCCATGAGCGACACGCGCTACCGCGGCCGCATCATCTGGTTCTTGGTGACGGCCCGGCCCGACCTCATGCCGGTCGACCTCAAACGCCAGGGCCGCGCCGAGGAGCACATCGGCCTGTTCTACCCCTCGACGCGGGAGGACCGCGAAGAGCTGCTCCAGGTCATGATGCGGAAAACGGGCGTGGACCTGCCTCTAGACGACGTCCCCGAGGCGCTCCTTGACGGCGAGCGGACGTACTCGGGCGCCGACATGGAGGCGCTCCTCACGCGGGCCAAGTTCCGTGCCGCCACGCACGCGCTCGACGCGCCCCGCCCCGCCCCCGGCGGCGACGGGGCAGCCGGGGGCGGGGCGGTCGCGGAGGGCGGGGCGGTCACGGCCGACGTCCTGCAAGCGGTCGTCGACGACTTCGTGCCGCCGTCCTACCCGCTCCAGGTCGAGCTTCAGAACCTCGCGGCGGTCCTCGAGTGCACGAGCCTCTCGATGCTCCCCGAGCGCTTCCGCGCGCTCGACCGCGAAGCGACCACGCGCCGCGTCGCTGAGCTGAAGGGGCTCATCGGGGACCGCTGAGGGCGGGGCGGGCTACTTCGAGCTCTTCTCGAGCTGCTTGTACAGCTTGAGGTAGAGGTCGTACGAGAGGAGGACGGCCTCGGGCTCGTTGTTCTTCTGGATCATGATGCCCGTCTTGATCGTTTTGGCCTGGTCGATGAGCGCGGACGTTTTCGACCGGAGCTCAGTGACGGTGGCGATGGCTTCGATGCCTTGGGTGCTGTACATGGTCTGTGGGTGCCAGGGAGGGACGGAGAGAGACGCGACACGCCTGGAAGATGGTCCCCAACGTACACACCACAGAGAAGCCCTTACCTAACCCCCGATCTTTGTGTACCTAGGCCACGTCACGACCTCCGTCGTCGCAACGGAAAAGCACCCCCGCCTCCGTGCACACCGGCTCCTCGTCGTCGAGCCGGTCGGCCTCGACGGCCAGCCGCTGGGCGGCCCGGCCGACGTGGCCCTCGACCCCGGCCTCGACGCCGGCCCCGGCGACTTCGTGATCGTCGCCAAGGAGGGCGCCGTCGTCGCCGACCTCCTCGACCGCGACCTCGGCTCCGACGAGACGGGGACGCCCGCCAACGTGGTCATCGTCGCCATCGCCGACGACTGGACGCCGCGGTAGTCGGCGAGTGCCCGCCCCGCCCGTGTGGCGCGGGGGCGGGGTGGAGCATCGCCTGATCGCGCACCTCCACGCGCCTCGTGTGGCGTGGGCGGCGCGGTCTGACGACGCGGAGGGCAAGACACGGCCGCCCCGCCCTCGACGTAGGCGCGGCGGCCCCTTCCCCCGACACCGTCTACCGCCCCGCCCGACCTACTGACTCCCCCGCGCTTCCACACCTCTTCAAGCCGGCCCGGGGAGCCCGTGCGGGGCGGCGGGGTAGACTCCCCCTTCCCCACACACCCAGTGACATGGCGAACGGCCCCTACGACGTCCTCATCATCGGCTCCGGCCCCGGCGGCTACGAGGCCGCCATCCGCGCCCACCAGCTCGGGCTCAAGACGGCCATCGTCGAGAAGAACAAGCTGGGCGGGGTGTGTCTGAACATCGGGTGCATCCCGACTAAGGCGCTGCTCAAGAGCGCCGAGGTGGCCTCGCAAATGCGGCACCTGGGCGACTACGGCCTCTCGTTCGGCGGCGACGGCGCGGCGCCCGAGGTCGAGGTCGACTTCCCGGCGGTCGTCGAGCGCTCGCGGGGCGTGGCGAACAAGATGAACAAGGGCGTCCAGTTCCTCATGAAGAAGAACAAGGTCGACGTCTACATGGGCTCGGCCACGCTCCTCAGCGGCGGCCGCGTGCGCGTCGAGCCGTCGGAGACGATGGACGGCGAGACGGTCGGCGAGAAGACGGAGATCGAGGCCAAGCACATCATCGTCGCCACCGGCGCCCGCGCCCGCGAGATCCCGACGCTGCCCGTCGACGGCACGAAGATCGTCGACTACCGCCAGGCCATGCTCCAGACCGAGCGGCCGGAGTCGCTGCTCATCGTCGGGGCCGGGGCCATCGGTGTCGAGTTCGCCTACGTGTACCACCACATGGGCACCGACGTCACGGTCGTCGAGCTCCAGGACCGGCTCGTGCCCGTCGAGGACGCTGACGTGTCGAAAGAGCTCGAGCGCGCCTACAAGAAGATGGGCGTGTCGGTCATGACGGGCGCCGAGGTCACGGACGTCGACACGTCCGGGGACGGGTGCGCGGTGACGGTCAAGACGGCCAAGGGCGAAGAGACGCTCCAGGTCGCCCAGGTGCTCTCGGCTGTCGGCGTAGTCGGCAACGTCGAGGGGTTCGGGCTGGACGACATCGGCGTCGAGCACGAGCGGGGCGCCATCAAGGTGGACTCGATGTACCACACGAACGTCGACGGCGTCTACGCCATCGGCGACGTCGTCGGCGGCCCGTGGCTAGCGCACGTGGCGAGCCATGAGGGGATCGTCTGCGTCGAGAACATCGCCCACGAGATGGGCAAGGCGGACAAGGCGCCCCACGCCGTGGACTACCTCAACGTCCCCGGCTGCACGTACTGCCTGCCGCAAATCGCGTCGGTCGGCTACACCGAGGCCAAGGCGAAGGAGGCCGGGTTCGACGTGATCACCGGCAAGTTCCCGTTCACGGCGTCGGGCAAGGCGGCGGCCATCGGCGACCAGACCGGGTTCGTGAAGGTGGTCGTGGACAAGAAGTACGGCGAGGTCCTGGGCACCCACATCATCGGCCACGACGCGACCGAGATGATCGCCGAGATCGTCACGGCGCGCGCTCTCGAGACGACGGCCCACGAGATCATGGACGCCATGCACCCGCACCCGACGCTCTCCGAGGCCGTCATGGAGGCGTTCCGCGACGCCTACGGCCAGGCCATCAACGCGTAGCGACGGCGCCCGCCCCGCCCGCCGTGGGCGGGGTGGTGCCGCCCCGCCCGAGGATCGCCCCCGGTGCCCGACGGCGCCGGGGGCGCTCTCGTTGCAGCCGCCCCGCCCCACACGCGAGCGCAAGTCGGGCGGGGTGGAGTGGACCGCGGGCGGGGCGTTAGAACCCCACCCCGCCCCGCCCGTACTGAGCGCCCCCTCTCTCCTCCCCCTCCCCTATGTCCGCCCCCACGAGGCCCCCCGCCGACCGCGCCGAGCAGATCGAGAAGCTCGCCGACCTGATCGAGGACATCCGCATCTGCATGCTCACGACCGTCGACACCGACGGCAAGCCGTGGTCGCGCCCGATGGCCGTGCAGGAGGTCCGGTTCGGCGGCGACCTCTGGTTCTTTACCCGCGACGACTCCGAAAAGGTCGAGCACGTCGAGCGCAACCGGAAGGTCGGCGTCGCGTTCGCGCGGCCCGACCACCAGGACTACGTCACGATGGCGGGCACGGCGCTCGTCGTCAAGGACAAGCGGAAGGCCGAGGAGCTGTGGTCGAAGCCGCTCGAGGCGTGGTTCCCGAAGGGCATCGACGACCCACACCTCCGGCTCCTCAAGGTCGAGGTCGAGCGCGCCGAGTACTGGGACTCGCCGTCGAGCCCGGTCGTCTACGCGCTCGGGTTCCTCAAGGCCAAGATCACCGGCGAGCCGGCCCGCGACGTCGGCGAGAACGAGAAGGTCGACCTGGGATGACGAGCGGCGGGTGGGGGCCGAGAGCCCTCTCCCCGCTCCGCCACCCCGCCCCACGCGGCGCAAAGGGGGCGGGGTGGCCGCCCCGCCCGCACGCCCCGCCGGAACGGGCGGGGCGGCTAGCGGACGACCGCGCCCGGCTCGCCGTCGGCCTCGACGGCCAGGAGCGCCCCGTCGCGGTTCTCGGCGAACAGGATCATCCCCTGGCTCTCGAGCCCGCGGATCGTCCGCGGCGCGAGGTTGGCGACGACGACGACCGTCCGCCCCACCAGGTCGTCGGGCGCGAAGTGCTCGCGGACGCCGGACAGGATCTGCCGCGTCTCGAACCCGAGGTCGACGTCGAAGCGGAGGAGCTTGTCCGCGTTCGGGTGGAGGTCGGCCGCTAGGATCCGCCCCGCCCGCAGGTCGAGCGGGGTGAACTGGTCGAACGCGATGGGCGCGCTGAGCGGGGCGTAGGGCTCGCCCGAGTCCGCAGCGGCCGGGTCGCCGGTCGCCGTCGCCTCGCGGTCGTCGAGGAGCTGGCGCTGCGCCTCGACCTCGTCGTCCTCGATCTTGCGGACGAGGATGCCGGGTGTGCCGAGCGGGTGGTTTGTCTGCAATAGCGGACGTCCGGCGTCAGCCCAGCCGATCCCCGCCTCGCCCTCGCCGCCGGCCGCCCCGTTCGCCCCCGCCCCGCCCGCGGACGACCGGACGCCCTCCAGGTTCAGCATCTCGCGGAGCCGCCGCGCCGTCTCGGGCACGACGGGGTCGAGCAGGACGGACAGCCCGGCGCAGACCTGGAGCGCGACGTGGACCGTGTTCCGCATGGCCCGCTCGTCCGTCTTCCGCGTTTTCCACGGCTCGGTCTCCTGGAGGTATTGGTTGCCCGCGCGCGCGAGCGCGACCGTCCGCGCGACGGCGTCGCGGAGCCGGTACTGCTCGTAGAGCGCGCCGACTTCGGGCGGGGCGGCGGCGAGGGCGGCGAGAAGCTCGCGGTCGGCCTCGGACGGCTCCTCCAGCGGCGGCACCGCCCCGCCCGTAAAGCGGTCGGCGAACGTGAGCGCCCGGTTGCAGAAGTTGCCGACCACGTCGGCCAGCTCGCCGTTCACGCGGTTCTGGAAGTCGGACCACGTAAAGTCGGCGTCCTTCGTCTCGGGCAGGCCGACCGCCAGCGCGTAGCGGAGGGCGTCGGCGGGGAACGCCTGCAGCGCCTCCTCGGCCCAGACCGCCCAGCCGCGCGACGTGGAGAGCTTCTGGCCCTCCAGGTTCAGGAACTCATTGGCCGGCACGTTCTCCGGCAGCACAAACTGCTCCGCAGACGGCGAAGCCAACTGCGGCAGGTCCGGCTGCGCCGCATTGCCTGCGGCGTCCGCTGCGCGGTTCGTCGCCATCAGGATGGCGGGGAAGATGAGGCAGTGGAAGACGATGTTGTCCTTGCCGATAAAGTGGACCAGTTCGGGCGCGGTCCCGTCCTCGTGGACCTGCCAGTACCGCCGCCACCGCTCCGCGTCGCCCTGCGCCGCCGCCCACTCTTTCGTGATCGAGAGGTAGCCGATGGGCGCGTCGAACCAGACGTAGAGGACCTTCCCGTCGGTGTCGCCCTCGACGTCGGGCGGCACCGAAATGCCCCAATCCAGGTCGCGCGTCATGGCGCGCGGGCTCAGGCCGGCGTCGAGCCAACTCCGCACCTGGCCCAGCACGTTCGGCTTCCACCCCGCCCTCGTCCCGATCCATTGTTCGAGGGCGGGTTGGAGATCGCCCAGCGGGAGGTACCAGTGCGTCGTCTCGCGCCGCTCCGGGGCGGCGCCGGAGAGCGTGCTCCGCGGCTCGACGAGGTCGTCGGGCGAGAGCGTGGACCCGCAGTTTTCGCACTGATCGCCGTAGGCCTGGTCGTACCCGCAGACGGGGCAGGTGCCCTTGACAAAGCGGTCGGCCAGGAAGAGGCCGGCCTCGGGGTCGTAGAGCTGCGTCGCCGTCTTGCGCACGAACCCGCCGGCCGCGTCGATGGCCCGGAACAGGTCCTGGCTCGTCTCCCGGTGCGTCTCGGAGGTCGTGCGCCCGTAGGCGTCGAATGCGATACCGAAGCCGGCGAAGGCGCTCTCCAACTCGGCGTGGTAGCGGTCGACGATGGCCTGCGGCGTCGTCCCCTCCTGCCGCGCGCGGATGGCGATCGCCGCCCCGTGCTCGTCGGACCCGCACACCCAGACCACGTCGCGCCCGCGCAGCCGCTGGTAGCGGACGAACAGGTCGGCCGGGAGGTAGGCCCCGGCGAGGTGGCCGAGGTGGAGCGGCCCGTTCGCGTACGGGAGCGCCGAGGTGACGAGGAGCGGGCGGTCGGGCATGCGCGGGGTTACGGGGTACGGGGTACGGGGTACGGGGTACGGGGTACGGGGTACGGGAAGATGGCGGGCGGGGCGGGGCGGCGCCACCGGGCGGGGCGGAAGACGGCCGGAATTGCGGCGGGCGGCGGAGACAACCGCCCCGCCCCCGCGCGCCATGGGCGGGGTGGGCACGGTAGCCTCGTTGCACGCAACGACGCCGGGCAACGGCGCCCAGGCAGGGCGGGGCCGTTCAGGACCGCCCCGCCCGCAGGTGGCCTCGGGCGGGGTGGCGCCGCCGGCGGTGCCGAGCGGGGCGGGAGCGCTGCCCCGGGCCACCCCGCCCCACGCGGCTCAAGCGTCTACCCAAACGTCTACAACGCGGGAGGCCGCCCGGCCCTGCGGCAGGTCGCGTGGCTGGTCGTCCCGGTCGGCCCAAGCGTCTCGCCGAAGGTTCGCGCCGGGTCCGCCCCGCCGCGGTCCGCTCGGGCGGGGCGGGGGCGTAGCTTGGCGCCGCCCTTCCCCGCCCCGCCCCTGACGGCCGCCATGACCACGCCCGACACGCTCGACCTCAGCTCACTCTCCGAAGACGACCGCCTCTCGTTCTACGGCGCCCTCTTTGCCATGTCCGCCGCCGACCGCGACATGGATGAGAGCGAGGACGACCGGATCTTCGAGTCGCTCGACCTGGGCGACCTTTCCGGCGACGCCCGCAAGCGCGTCTTCCGGCTCGCCATCCAGCCGCCGCCGCTCGAGCGGTGCCTGCTCCAGTTCAAGGACCACGACGTCGAGCTGCGCCGGGCGCTCATGCTCAACCTCCTCGACGTCGTCCTCGCCGACGGCGTGATCGAGCCCGGCGAGCACGTCGGGCTCCACGAGGCCCGTGAAGTGCTCGGCCTCGACCGCGACGACGTCGCGGGCCTCCACGACGTGGCGTTCGGCGTGCAGCAGGCGACCGACGCCGTCCGCCGTCCCATCCGCCCCGCCCCGCTCAGCGTCTGAGCCCGCGGGCGGGGCGGCCGCCCCGCCCTAGGCTGCGCGGTCGGGCGCAGAGCTCAGTACGGGGCCGGGTCGCGAGGCTGCGCGATCGGGTGGACGTCCTCGTCCTCGTGGTCGATCCCCCGGCCCAGCCGGTTTGCCCACTGCTGCGTGAACTCGGCACCGACGAGGACGATAAAGGACGAGTAGTAGATCCAGATGAGGATGAGCGCGAGCGAGCCCGCGGCCCCGAACGCCGAGCCCGGGTTGGCCGTGCCGAGGTAGATCCCGATGAGGGACTTGCCGATCGTGAACAGGATCGAGGTCGCAAGGCCGCCGACGGCCGCGTCGCGCCACGCGACCTCGGCGTCGGGGAGCACCCGGAACAGGAAGGTGAACAAGGCCGCGATGACCAGGAGCCCGACGACGACGTTGGCCACCTGGACCAGCGTGCTCGCCACGGCGCCGCCGCCGACGGCGGCCTCGGCGGCCCCCCCGATCGCCGTGAGCGCGGCGCTCACGACGAGCGAGACGAGGAGGAAGAACCCGATCGTCAGCACCATCCCGAACGAGAGCAGCCGCTTGAGGACGACGCCCACGACGCCGCTGTCGTCGTCGTCCTCGACCTCCCACGCCCGGTTCAGCGCCCGCTGGAGCTGGGCGAACGCGCCCGTCGCCCCGAACAGGAGCGCCGCGAGCCCGGCCACCTTGGAGCCGATCCCGGTCCCCAGGTCGCTCGCGTCGGCGATCATGGTGCGGATGGCGTCGCCCGCCGACGGGCCGATCAGGTCGCCCATCTGGCTCACGACGACCTCCTCGACCTGGGCCGGCCCGACCACGGCCCCGACGACGCCGACGATGATGACGAGGAGCGACGGGAGCGAGAACACGGTGTAGTACGCGATCGCGGCGCTCAGGCTCGGGACGTCGTCGTCCATCACGTCTTTGCCGGTGGCCGTGAGGAGGTTCTTGGTGGTGGTCCAGGCGGAGGGCATAGGTCGGGGGTGTGAGTCGGTCCGTTCACGCGCGGGGCGGGGCGGGGTTGCCGCGGCCGCGTACCTTTGGGGCCTCCTCACGCCCCGCCCCGTGCTCCGCCCCCGGCTCGACGACGACGGCCGCACCGTCACCCTCGACCTCCACGGCGCCCGCGTCGACGAGGCGCTCGGGCTCGCCCACGCCGCCGTGGTCGAGGCCGCCCGGCGCGGGCGCTCGACCGTCCGCGTCGTCCACGGCGCGTCGACGAGCGGGGCGGGGCGGCGGACCATCAAGACGGCGCTCCACGCGGAGCTCGACGCCGGCGCCTTCGCCCCGCCCGTGACGTCGTCGTTCCGGCAGGAGGGCGCGGTGCTCCTCGGGCTCGCGCCGGACGCCGCCCCGCTCCCCGGCCGCCTCACGCTCCGCGACCTGCGCTGAGGGGCGGCCGGCAGTCCGGCGTGAGGCCACCGCCCCGCCCTCGCCGTACGCCCTCGCCGCACGTAGGGGCGGGGCGGTGGCCGCGCGTCCGTCTCTGGAGTCACGGGAGCCACCCCCGCCCCGCCCTCGTCCGCATCACGGGCGCAGACGCGTCCGCCGCTGACTCCACCTGCTACCTGAACACGTGCTATCTGCCACTCAGACGCCGCCCCGCCCGCGCATCGGGATCACGACGTCGCTCAACCCGACCGAGAGCGGCGCCCTCGAACAGCGGCTCGACCTCGCCTACGTCCGCGCCGTCGAGCGAGCGGGCGGGCTGCCGCTGTTGGTCCCAATGCTCGAAACGGACGAGGCCGCCGACGCCTTTGCCGCGCTCCTCGACGGCCTCGTCGTCACCGGCGGCCCGGCCGTCACCGACGGGCTCGTGGGCGCGCTCCCCGACGACATCGACGAGACCCACCCCGCCCGCACGGCGTCCGACGTCCGCCTGCTCCGGGCCTTTCTCGACGCCCGCCGCCCAGCGCTCGGGGTCTGCTACGGGATGCAGCTCGCGAGCGCGCTCCGCGGCGGCACGATCTACGCCGACGTCCAGCGCGACGCCGACGCCGACATCCACAGCAGCGGGCGGGGCGGGACCACGCATCCGGTCGCCGTCGAGCCGGGCACGCGGCTGCACGCGCTCGTCGGAGGCGCGGTGGACGTCAACACGCGGCACGTCCAGGCGGTCGCCGAGCCTGGCGCCGGCCTCGTCGTTTCGGCGCGGGCGCCGGACGGGACGGTCGAGGCCATCGAGACGGCCGACGGCACGTTCGTGGGGCTCCAGTTCCACCCCGAAGCTATGAGTCCGCCGCTGGACGCGGTGTTCGAGGACTTGGTCGCGCGTGCCCGGGCGGGGCGGGAGAACAGGGCCGGAATCGGTCTCTGAAGGAACTGTGAGGGGCGGGCGCGGTTTTTGAATAGAGGGCCGTTAGCTAACGGCCCCCGCTCGAGACCCCGCCCCGCCCGCCCCATGTCTACGCCCTCAGACCCCCGCTTCCGCCCGCTCCCGGACGACGCCGACGTGGCGCCCGTCGACGCCGTCGGCGAGCCGCTGGACCCGGCCGACGACACCTCGCCGCAGGGCGCCCGCGGGCGCCGCGCGTTCCGAGAGAGTCTTCGTACGCCGCTCGTCGCGCTGGGCGCGTTCGCGGCCCTCGGGCTCGGCGTCTTCGTCGCCACCGGCGGCGACGTGGGCGCGGCGGCTCCGACGAGCGCCCCGCCTCAGGGGGCGGCCGAGGCCGCAGTCGTCCCGCTCGACCCCAACGACCCGTTCACGTTCAGCGGGCTCGACATCCACCCCGACCGGCTGTTTGCCCAGTACTTCGCCGGCGCGTTCGCCGGCGCGGCCGTGGGCGCCGACGTATCGACCAGCCACCTGGCCGACTTCCGCTGGCGGCTCGACATGTACCAGAAGGCGTACGGGGTCGACGACAACTTTACGGTCCGCGTCCTCGACAACCGGACGGGCGAGACACTCGAGGTGGCCCAGCTCCGCGGCGACCGCGACCGCTTCCGCGGGTCCGGCCAGGCGGATTGGGACCAAGTCAACCGCGCGCGGCGGACGCTGACGACCGATCTCCGCAAAAAGTGGACGGACTACGGCGTCCCGCGTTCGGCCCTGGTGATCCGGTGGGGCTACGCCGACCAGACGCGGGAGGCCCGTGAGCGCGACGCGCCCTACCTCGCCTACGAGGTCAACCTCGCGCGGCGGCTCGGGCTCAGCCTGCTCCCGACCGAGATCGGGACGGTCGAGACGTTCAACCAGGACCAGCTCATCTCGTCGGCCGGGGCGCAGAGCCGGTTCCAGCTCATGCCCGACATCATGGGCATGTTTGGCGTCGAGCAGTACGCGCTGCCCGTGGCCTCGGGCGGGGCGGTCCAAGTCCGCGAGCAGCGGCACCCGCTCCTGGCCATGGAGCCCTCGCTCATGCTCGTCCGCGCCTACGCCAACGCCGTGGGCCACGAGCTTCCAGGCGTCTCGGCGTACCACACCGGCCCGGGCAACATCTTCAAGCTCTACCGCGAGTACCTGAAAGCCAACCCCGGCCAGGTCCGCGGCGCCCACGTCTCGGACGCCTACATGTGGGGCGTGACCGACGGGTTCGAGCAGGTCGACGAGGTGTCGTCGTTCGGGCCGCACTCGCGGGCCTACGTGCTCAAGGCGTACGGCTCGCTCCGCGCGACCGAGGGCGACCTCGTCCAGCCCGAGCAGTCGTTCCGCGGCGAGCTCGTCCGGCTCCGCCCCGGCGCCATGGCCCGTCTCTCGCAGGTGCTCGACGCGCTCGCCCCGCACGAGCGGCGGCTGACGTGGGGGCCGGTCGAGGGCGCGACGATGTACGCGAAGTTCCGGGCGCTCAACCCGCACATCGCCCTCCCCGCCCCGCGCGGCGACGGCGTCCCAGCGGCCGGCGACCTCCGCCTGTCGTCGAGCGCCGACGGCGAGCCCGTCCGCTTTTTCCTCCCGATCGGGTCGGCGTCGGTGCTCCGCCGCGTTGGTCTCGACGTGGTCGGCGACGTGCAGGCGTTCGACGAGACCACGTTCCTGATCGACCCGTCCGAGGTCACGTCGGTCGACCGGGCTTACACCCAGCTCGTCCGTGAGGCCGGCGACTTCGGGTTCACGTCGTCGATCCAGCGGCGGATGGACCGGATCCACGACCAGCTCCAGGCGCTCGCCGAGCAGAACCCCGACTCGCGCTACCGCCAGACGCAGGCGAAGGTGGCTCGCATCCACCGCTCGGTGTGGCGGACCAAGAACTTCCGCAACCTCGTCGCCACGACCGAGACGCTCCTGGCCGCCGATCCGCGCGTGAACCTGGGCCGCGGGGAGATCCCGTCCGCGACGCCGCCGCTCCGCCGCCCGACGATGGAGCCGCTCCCGCCCCGCCCGCCGCAGCTGGCCCCGCTCGTGCCGTAGACGAAGCGCCCGCCGGCCCTACCGCCCTGCCCGTTGCTCCGGGCGGGGCGGCGTCGTTTCGGGGCGGGGTGGCGGCGGACAGCGTCTGCGTACAACCACGTCGGCGCCTGCCCATCCCGCCCTCCCCTATCCCGTATCCCTCCTCACCTCGGGCGGGGTGGAGACGAGGACGCCCTGCATGAAGCGGTAGTGGCCGGGGTAGGTGCAGATAAACGGGTACTCGCCCGGCGGCGGCATCGTGAACACGACGGCCGTCCGCTCGCCCGGCCCGGCGAGCGGGGTGAGGACCAGGACGGCCTCGTCGAGCGGGACGTCGTCGCGGACGCCCGCGGCCGCCTCGCCCACGCGCTCGACGGCGGCCGAGTCCGCGACCACGACCACGTTGTGGATCATGGCCAGCGACGTCGACGCCGTGTTGTCCATGACCAGGCGGACCGTCGCGCCGGCCGGCGCCTCGACGCGGGTGACGGTGTAGGCGAGCGCGTTGCGCTCGGCCGGCACCACGAGCTCGGCGTCGACCGGCTGCGCGAAGACGGCCTGCTGCTCCGGCGACGGCTCGCGCGGCTCCGGCGCGCACGCGGCGAGCAGGAGCAGGGCCGCCCCGCCCACCGTCCTCCACCACCCCGCCCGCGCGGCGCGGGCGGGGCGGGGCGGCTCCGTGGGGGCGGGGCGGTCGGGGACCGTCTGCTCAGGCCGCCCCGCCCCCGCCGACTGTGCGCGTTGGGCGGGGCGGGACGTGCGCGCGCGTGCCCCTTCCCTCTCCCCTCGTCCCCTCAAAACGTCCATGCCGCGTCCTCCTCGACGCGCCGGCGGGCGCGCTGCATGAGCGTGTCGTGGAAGGCTCGGACCGGCTCGCCCGCGTCCGGCTGGCGGAGCGTGTAGCGGCCGTCTGGCGCGAGGTCCCACGCCTGGCGGTTGTCGTCGAGGCAGAACTGGAGCGTGCGGAGGAGCCGCCCCCGCGCCGTCTCGTCCTCGACCGGGACCACGACCTCGACGCGGTCGTCCAGGTTGCGGCGCATCCAATCGGCCGAGCCGATGAGGACGTCGGGGTGCCCGCCGTCGTTGTGGAAGTAGTAGATCCGGCTGTGCTCGAGGAAGCGGCCCACGAGCGACACGATGCGCACGTTCTCGGACGCGCCCACGAGGCCGGGCCGCATCCGCGTGTGGCCGCGGACGATGAGGTCGATCTCGACGCCGGCCCGGCTCGCCTTGTACAGCTCGCGGATGATGCCGACGTCGTCGAGCGCGTTCATCTTGGCCACGATCCGCCCGCGCCGCCCCGCCCGCGCGTGGCTGGCCTCGCGGCGGATGAGCTCGACGAACCGGGCGCGCAGGTCGCGCGGGGCGACCACCAGCGTCGTGTACTCCTGCTCGGGGGCGTAGCCGGTGAGAAAGTGGAAGAGGCCCACGAGGTCGTCGCCGATCTCGTCGCGGCACGTGAAGAGTCCGAAGTCGGTGTAGAACCGGGCCGTCGTCGGGTTGTAGTTGCCCGTGCCGAGGTGGGCGTAGGTCCGCAGCCGGTCGCCCTCCTCGCGGACCACGAGCGTCGTCTTCGCGTGCGTCTTGAGCCCGACGAGCCCGTACGTCACGTGCGCGCCGGCGCGTTCGAGCCGCTGCGCCCACTCGATGTTGTTGGCCTCGTCGAACCGGGCCTTGAGCTCGACGAGCGCGGCCACCTGCTTGCCGGCCTCGGCCGCCCGGATCAGCGCGCGGACGATGGGGCTGTCCTGGCTCGTCCGGTACAGCGTCATCTTGATGGCGAGCACCTTGGGGTCCTCGGCGGCCTCCTCGACGAACCGCTGGACCGAGGCCGCGAAGCTCTCGTACGGGTGGTGCACCAGGAGGTCGCCGGAGCGGATGGCCGCGAACATGTCGTCCTCGTCTTCGAGCCCCTGATGGCGGAGCCGGACCGGAACGACGGGCTCCCACGGGAGGTCCTTGAGGTGCGGGAGGTCGGCGTCTCCCAGCGCCATGAGGCCGGCGAGGTCGAGGAGCCCTTCCACCTCGATGAGGTCCTGGGCCTCGTCGAGGTCCAGCTCGCGCGTGATGAGTGACCGGACGCGCCGCGGCATCGACGCCTCGACCTCGACGCGGACGACCTCGGAGAACCGCCGCTCGCGGAGCTCCTCGGAGATCATCGCCAGCAGGTCGTCGGCCTCCTCCTCGCTCCGCTCCACGCTCGCGTTCCGGGTCACGCGGAAGGCGTGGACGCCGACGACGTTCATGCCCCGGAACAGGGACTCGGCGTTGTGGCGGATCAGGTCCTCGACGGCGACCACGTCGAGCGACCCGTCGCCGACGGGGACCCACCGGCCCCGCCCGGTCGGGATCTTGAGCCGCGCAAAGTGCTCGGTGCCCCGGCCCGGGTGCCGCAGCGTGAAGGCCAGCGACAGCGAGAGGTTGGAGATGAACGGGAACGGGTGGCCCGAGTCGACGGCGAGCGGGGTGAGGATGGGGTAGAGGTGCCGCTGGAAGTGGTCGTCCAGGCGGGCCTGCGCCTCGGCGTCGAGGTCGTCGTAGTCCCGGATCGCGAGGCCGGCGTCAGCGAGGGCGGGGCGGATCTCGTCCTCCCACAGCCCCGACGTCCGCCGCTGCATGGTGAGCGCGGCCCCGCTGGACAGGTCGAGCTGCTCGCGCGGCGTCCGGCCGTCGGGCGAGAGCGCGCGGACGCCGGCGCCGAGCTGGCGCTTGAGCCCGCCGATCCGCTTGCGGTAGAACTCGTCGAGGTTGTTGGCCGTGATGGCGATGAACCGGACGCGCTCGATGAGCGGCGTGCGCGGGTCGAGGGCCTGGTAGAAGACGCGCCAGTTGAAGTCGATCCAGCTCAGCTCCCGGTTGAAGTAGTACGCCGGGTGGTCGAGCGGGGCGCCCTCGGGGACGGGCCGGGACTCGACGGCGAGCGGGAGCGTCTGGTCGAGCGGGACCGCCCCGCCCTCGGCGTCCGCAACGCCGGGCGTGTCGACGTCCGCCGTCGTGGGCTTGCGCGCCCCCGTCTCCGCCGTGGCCGTGGCCGCCCCGCCCTCGTGCGTCGTGGGCGCGTCGGCGTCGGGCGAGGGGGCGCCGTCGCCGGCGGGCGGGGCGGGGTCGGTCTTCTTCGGCATGGGCTCGGGGCGGGGGGACCCGTCGAACGCGCGGCCGGCGCGGACGCTCCCGACGCGCGCCGAATCCGGGCGGGCAGCGGGCAGCGGGCAGCGGGCAGCGGGCAGC
>NZ_JAVRHT010000037.1:0-35254 GCF_031846415.1 Rubrivirga litoralis
CAGGGTACGAGGTACGGGAAACCGTTCTGGGCGAGCCGCCCCGCCCGCGTACCCCGTACCGTGTACCCCGTACCCTACGCGTCCGCCGAGGCGGGGCGGGGCGGGGTGGCGAGCGGGCCGCGGACGAGGAGCGCGCCGTCGCCGGACGACTCGTCGGCCGCCCCGCCCTCCGCGAGCGTCTCGGCCACGCCGGCGAGCGTCTCGGCGAGGGCCTCGCGGCGGACCGGCTTCGAGAGGTAGGCGTCCATGCCGGCGGCGAGCGCCGTCTCGCGGTCGCCGGCGAGCGCGTTGGCCGTCATGGCGACGATGTACGGCTGGCGCTCGGGCGGGAGCCGCTGGCGGATCTCGCACGTGGCCGTGAGCCCATCGACCTCGGGCATCTGGACGTCCATGAGCACCACGTCGTAGTCCACCGCCTCGGCCGCGGCGACGGCCTCGGCGCCGTTCGAGGCGACGTCGGCCGTGTAGCCCAGGCGGTCGAGCAGGCGGAGGGCCACCTTCTGGTTGACCACGTTGTCCTCGGCCAGCAGGATGCGGAGCGGGGCGGCGGGGAGCGGGGGCGGGGCGGCGGCCGCGGGGGGCGGGGCGGGGCGGGCGCGTACCTCGGTCGGCGTGGCCGCCTCGATCGCGCGGGTGATCGCGCGGTGGATCTGGGCCTGCCGCGCCGGCTTCGTGAGCCACACGGCGAACAGGCCGCTGTCGTCGGCCGCGTCGCCCAGCGAGCTGAGCATGACGAGCGGGGGCGGGGCGGCCGGGGCGTAGGCCTCGCGGAGGGCGTGGGCGACCGCGACGCCGTCCATCTCGGGCATGTGCATGTCGAGCACGACGGCGTCGAACGCGCGGCCCTCGGCCCGCGCGCGGTCGACGGCCGCGAGCGCCGCCGCCCCGCCGTCGGCGAGCACGACGGCGGCCCCGGTCCCGGCCAGCTGGAGCTCGGCCATCTGCCGGTTCGTCGCGTTGTCGTCGACGACGAGCACGCGGCGCCCGTCGAGCGCCTCGGTCGCCGCGACCGGGGGCGGGGCGTCCGATGGCCCGACGCGGACGGAGAACGAGAACGTCGAGCCCTCGCCGGGCACGCTCTCGAGGCCCACCGCCCCGCCCATGAGCTCGGCCAGCCGCTTCGAGATGGCCAGGCCCAGCCCGCTCCCCCCGTACTTCCGCGTCGTCGAGCTCTCGGCCTGCGTAAAGGCGCTGAACAGCCGGTCCTGGACCTCGGGCGGGATCCCGATGCCCGTGTCGCGGACGCCCACGCGGAGCTCGATGTCGCCGTCCTCGGCCGCCGCCGCCGTCACGGCCACCGTGATGCTCCCCTCGTGCGTGAACTTGGCGGCGTTCGAGAGGAAGTTGAGGAGGACCTGCCGGAACCGGGTCGCGTCGCCCTCGACCATGTCCGGCACCGACGTGTCGAGCAGGTACGCCAGGTCGACGCCCGACTCGCTCGCGCGCGTGGCGACAAGGTCGAGCGCGTCCTCGACCGCCTCGCGGACCGAGAACGGGTGCCGCTCCAGGACCACCCCGCCCGCCTCGATCTTCGAGAAGTCGAGGACATCGTTGATGATGGCGAGGAGCGCGTCGCCCGAGACGCGAACCGTTTCGAGGTAGTCGCGCTGGACCTCGTCGAGGTCGGTGTCGAGGAGGAGCCCCGTCATCCCAATCACGCCGTTCATGGGCGTGCGGATCTCGTGGCTCATGGTCGCCAGGAACTCGGCCTTCGCGCGGGCGGCGCACAAGGCCTCCTCGCGGGCGCAGTCGAGGTCGTCGTTGGTCGCCTCGAGCACGCGCTTCTGCTCCTCCAGCGCCGCCGTCCGCTCCTCGACGGCCGCCTCGAGCGTGGCCCGCCGGCGCTGGTGGCGCCGCGAGTTGGCGCGGGCGCCGAGCACGAGCCCGCCGAGCACGAGGAGCAGGCCGCCGGCCCGTGCCGCCGGGTGCTGCCACCACGGCGCGAGGACGGCGAACGCGAGCGGGGCGGTCGGCGCGCTCGCCCGCCCGTCCGACGTCACGGCGCGGACCGAGAACGCGTAGGAGCCGGGGGGGAGGTTGGCGTAGGTCGCCGTGTGCTCGGCGGTGGGCGGGCTCCAGCCGGCGTCGAACCCGTCCAGCCGGAACTGGTAGCGGACGCCCTCGGGGTCGTCGTACGAGACGGCCCCGAACTGGAGGGTCACGTGGTTCTGGTCGTGCGGGAGCCGGAGCCCGACCGGCAGCCCGTCGCCCCCCGCCCCGCCCGCGTAGGGCGCCCAGTCGCCGGCGCCCCGAAACAGGGCGAGGCCGGAGACGAACGCGCGGGGCGGGGTGGTCGCGGCGACGTCGGCGGCGGGGTCGTAGCGGACGGCGCCGGCGACGGTCCCGAACCACACGCGGCCCTCGTCGTCCTCGGAGAACGTGTTGGCATTGAGCTCGAGCGGAGTGAACCCCTCGGCGGCTCCGTAGAAGCGGTAGCCGAGGTCGGCGTCGGACGTGGGGCGGTCGACGCGGGCGAGCCCCCGGTTGGTGCCCACCCACAGCCGCCCCGCCCGGTCGACGTGGATGAGGTAGATGGCGGCGCCGGCGAGCCGCCCGGGCAGCCGGTCGCGCCGGACCGTCCCGTCGGGCCGGATGCGGATGAGGTCGCTGGCGACGGTCCCGATCCAGACGGTGCCGTCTCGGGCCACGCTCAGGAACTTGTGCCCGATGGGGACCCCGTCGGCCGCGCCAAACGCCCGGGTGGAGCCGTCGGGCGCGACAGCGATGACGTCTCGGGTGGAGGCGATCCAGACGGACCCATCGGGACCCTCAGCGAGCGAGACGATGCGGTCGCTCGCCGGATCGATCGTATCCAGCTCCAGGACCTCGGCGTCGTCGCCTCGTACGACGAAGAGCCCGTAGGTGTCGGCCCCAGCCCACACCTCCCCGTTCTTCCGCTGGAGGACCGTGATCACGTAGGCGTCGCTCGGGACGCCGGGCGTCCGGGTCACGACGCCGTCGCGGTAGCGGAGCAGCCCGCTTCCCGACCCGATCCACAAGCCGTCTGTGACGTCCGCCACGATCTGCGTGACGAGTTGAATGGGGGCGCCGCTGGATAGGCTCAGCTCCTCCGTCCCGTTCTGTCCGATCCGGTTCAGGCCGCGGTTGTGTCCCACGAGGACGCCGTCGCGGGCGGTGCCTGTGGCCCAGATGGAGTTGGTGGTCAGGCCGTGGTCGGTCGTGTAGGTCAGGAAGCGGTCTCGCCCGGCGTGGTGGCCGGCGTAGCGGAACGCCCCGCTCCCGTGCGTGCCGATCCAGAGGCCGCCCTCGTAGTCCGTCTGCAGGCGATGCACGCTGGCGTCGTCCACGCCGGCTTCGGGCGTCAAGCAGTCGGGCGGCCGGCCCGGTGGCCCAAGCCGGCACGGTCCGTTCGCGGTCCCCACCCACACGGCGCCGTCGGCGTCGAGGCCGAGGCTTTCCGCCCCGCCCAGGAGCCCCCGGGGTTCGACCGGGTACTGGGCTTCGACGCCGAACGTGGAGTCGAACGCAATCGCTCCCTTGCCTCCAGCGGCCACCCACAGCGACCCGTCCACCTCCAGGACGTCCGAGACCGGCTGATCGAGCGGGGCGGGGCGGTCGAGCACGCCGCGCTGGTAGCGGACGACTCCGGTGTCAGTCGCAAACCAGACGGCGCCGTCGTCGCCCGCCGAGATCGCCGTCGTGCGCCCGAGCGACGAGTCGGGGGCGGGGCGGACCGGCACGAGCGGGCCGCGGCCGTCGCGGCGGTACACGCCGTCTTCGGTCCCGGCCCACACCGCGCCGCCGATGACGCGGACGACGTGGGCGTGAGGGCGTAGGCCGCCGCGGAACGGGACCCGCTCGAATTGGCGTCCGTCGAACCGCACGACGCCTTCTTCGCCCAGAGCGAGCCAGAGGTCGCCTCGCACGTCGAGGGCGAGCGAGCGGACGTGGTTTGTCGGCAGCCCGTCCGTCACCGTGAACGACTCGAACTGGCGCCCGTCGAACCGGGCGACGCCGCCGTCGGTCGCAAACCACATCCGGCCGTGCTGGTCCTGCGCGAGGTCGTAGACGGTAGCCTGGGGGAGCCCCTCGGCCACGCTGTACGACGTGACGTGCCGGCGCTGCGCGGCAGCCGGGCGGGCGAGCCCGGCGGCGAGCACGGCCAGGACAAGGAGACGGAGGCCGATGTGGGGCATGCCGCGGGGGAGGACTCAGAGCGGTATCGGCCCCCAGGCGAAGGGGTTAAGCGGCCGCTGAGGACCCCGGCGCCGGCGCCGGCGTACCGGGTCGCACACCGCCCCGCCCCCCCATGCGCACGCTTCTCCCCGCCCTCGCCCTCTGTGTGGCGCTCGCTGTCCCCGCCGCCGCCCAGGAGCGGAGCACCGACGAGCCCCGGTCGAGCCCCAACGCCGTCGCCGGCCAGACCGTCGGGACCACCGACGTGGAGGTCACCTACGGCCGCCCGAGCGCCCGCGGCCGCGCGGTCTTCGGCGAGCTCGTCCCCTACGGCGAGGTCTGGCGGACCGGCGCGAACGAGGCCGCGACGTTCACGGCCTCCGACGACGTGATGGTCGAGGGCGAGCGGCTCCCGGCCGGCACCTACGCCCTGTTCACGGTCCCCGGCGAGGACGCCTGGACGATCATCTTCAACCGGACGCCCGCGCAGTGGGGCGCCTTCGACTACGACGAGGCCGAGGACGCGCTCCGCGTCCAGGTCGAGTCCGCCGAGGCCCCGATGCAGGAGCAGTTCGAGGTCCGCTTCGACGACACGACCGAGGACGCGACGACGATGCTCCTCCACTGGGACACCGTCGGCGTCCCGGTCCGCATCGCCGCCGAGTAGCGCCCGCCCCGCCCCAGCGCCTTCCGGCGCGTTCCGCCCCGCCCTCGCACGCGACGAGGGCGGGGCGGTCTGCGTTGCGGCGGACGTGCGGGCGGGGCGGCCTCGTCCACCCCGCCCTGCCCTTCTCTGGGAATGGAGGCGTTGGGTCCTGAGCGCGCGCGGCGCAACAGGTCCGCAACGGGGACCCGCCCACCGATCTACTGCCTCACTAGTTTGCCGGCCTAGGCGTCCCAGTCGGGCGCGAAGTCGGGGTTCGCTAGGCGGTGGTCCTTGGGGAGCGCGGCGATCCGCGCCCGGTCGTCGTCGGTGAGCGAGACGTCGAGGGCGCCCAGGTTGCCCTCGCGGTGCGACGCCGACGACGCCTTGGGGATCGCGACCACGCGATCCTGATCCAGGAGCCACGCGAGCGCGACCTGCGCCGCCGTCGCCCCGTGGGCCTCGCCGATCTCGCGGAGCGTCTCGTCGCTGACGGCCTCGCCCTGCGCCAGCGGGCTGTACGCCGTGAGCACCATGCCCCGGTCGCGGACCACGTCGAGCAGCGCGCTCTGGTCCAGGAACGGGTGGTACTCAACCTGGTCGGTCGCGAGCTCCGGCACGACGTCCAGCGCGCGACGGAGGAGGCCAGCCGGGTAGTTCGAGACGCCGACGAGCCGCGCCTTCCCTGCCTCGCGCACGGTGTCGAGGTCGCGGAGCATCTGGTCAAGCGGGACGCTGTCGTTGGGCCAGTGGAGCAGGAGGAGGTCGACGTGGTCGGTCCCCAGCTTCTCCAGGCTCTCGTCGACCGACGGCCCGAGCCGCCCCGCCCCCATCTGGTCGGTCCACACCTTGGTGGTCAGGAACACGTCGTCGCGGGGGACCGACGAGGCGGCGAGCGCCGCGCCGACCTCGGCCTCGTTGCCGTAGATCTGGGCCGTGTCGATGTGGCGGTAGCCCAGCGCGAGCGCGTGCTCGACGGCCTCGCGGGCCGCGTCGCCGGTGATCTGCCAGGTGCCGAACCCGAGGGCGGGGATGGACACGCCGTGGACATCGTAGTGGGTCATAAGGGGGCGGGGTGGGAGAGGGACCAGAGCACGCGGCCGCCCCGCCCGCGGTTCGCGGCGGGCGCCCCGGGGGCGGGGTGGGGCGCCTCCCGACGCCGGCGGAGACGGAACGGCGCGGGTCGGCGCCGGTATCCCCAAACCCCTCTCCAACCCCAACCTATCATGGCACAGATCATCGACCTCCGCGGCCTCCTCCTCCACGGCCTCAAGGACATGTACTACGCCGAGAAGCAGTCGAAAAAGGCGCTCTCGGACATGGCCGGCAAGGCCTCCAACGACGACCTCAAAAAGCAGCTCAAGGAGCACGGATCGCACTCGGACGAGCACCTCAAGCGGCTCGAGAAGGTGTTCGACATGCTCGGCGAGAAGGCTGAGGGCGTCACCTGCGAGGCCATGGACGGCATCCTCAAGGAGGCCCGCCACCTCATGGACGAGGTGAGCGACGACGCCACGCGCGACGCGGCCATCGTGTTCTCGGCCCAGGCCATCGACCACTACGAGATCACGCGCTACGGGAGCCTCGCGACCTTCGCCGAACGCCTCGGCCACCAGGAGGCGTCCGACCTGCTCGGCGACTCGCTCGGGGAGGAAGAGGAGGCGGACGAGCGGCTGTCGCAGTTGGCTGAGAGCGTTCTCAACCAGAAGGCGGCATAGAGCGTCCTTCGGGCGGGTACCGGGTACGAGGTACGCCACCCGCCCCGCCCGTAGTCTGCGCCCCGCGTCCTCGCGACGTGGGGCGCGCTGCGTTCGGGGAGCCGCCCCGCCCTCGGCGTCGGGCGGGGCGGTCTCTGCTGTTCGCCCTGAAGGCTATATGCGCCGCCCCGCCCGTACCGACGCTGCGCGGCGCCAAAAAGGGAGCCTCCGCGGACCACCCCGCCCGGCAGTGGCTACTCGACAAAGGAGCCGGGGACCGTACCTCGTACCCGGTACCCCGCACCCATTCGAGAGGCGCACCGCCCGAGCCGGGCGGGGTGGTCTGGCCGGCCGCCACCCCGCCCCCATCCCTCCATCTCAAGCGCGCGGAGCGCGCATCCCCCATCCCTCCTAAAACGGAATCGCCGCCTGGATGCGGTAGTACAGGTCGACGTCGTCGAACGCGATCGAGCCGTCCCAGACGTCGTCCAGCCGCCCCGCCGGGAGGGCGAGGCCGACGGCGTGGAGGATCTCGAAGCCGGCCACCGAGACCACGTTCTTGATCTCGGCGCCAACGCCCAGCCGCTTCACCCCGCCCCCAAAGTCGCTCCCCGACCACACGAGGCCGCCGTCGGCGAAGAGGGCCGGGGCCACCGGCCCGAGGCGGACGAGCCCGAGGAGCGTCGTGCTCAGGTCGAACAGGATGGGCGCCCGGTACTCGACCGACCCGAACAGCGCCCGCGTGCCGACCGCGTAGCTCCGGTAGCCGCGCACGCGCTCGGCGTCGTCGAGCGTGACGGCGCCGAGCAGCGGGATCTGCACGTCGACGTCGTCGAACCGCGACAGGCCCACGTAGTCCTGCGCCAGCTGGCTGCCCACGACGGCCGTGGCCCGGCCCTTCACGAAGAACCGCCCGACGCCGGGCGACGGCGACACCCAGTAGCCCAGCACGTCGGGGCGGAGGAACGCGCGGCCGCCGAGGGCGGGGAGGCCGGCCGTCAGCCGCGCGCGCAGGCCGGTCCCGTCGATGGGCGTGATCACGTTCCACCGATACGGCCGCTGGAACTTGTAGGCGGCCCCGACCTGGACGTCGAACCGGGTCCCCGCCTCGGGCACGCCCAGGCCCGTCGTTTCGAGGTCGCCGAACCGGCCGAAGTCGATGGGCTCGGCGTAGGCGTAGCGCACGCGGCCGCCGCCGAGCGTGGTCACGTAGGGCCGGTCGATCAGGTCGAGCGTCCACTCGGCGCCCACGTCCCCGCCCGTCAGGTCCTCGACGAGCACGCTCGACCCGTAGAACGACGACGGCGACGGGAAGCGGTACAGGTTGAGCGAGAGCGTCGGCGCGAGCTGCCGGTTCTGGTACGCGAGCAGGAGGAACGACTTGTCGATGGGCCGCGTGACCGAGATGCCGGCGAGCGCGGCGACCTGGTGCTTGCCCAGCGGCTCCAGGAGGAGCGTGTTGGCGAAGAAGCCGAAGTCGTCGTCGCTCGTGAACAGGTCGCCGTCCTCGCCGGGGTCGCCGTAGGGGAGCACGAGCGTGAGCGCGTGCGTGAGGTTCGCCCACGAGTTGTACCCGCCCCGCCCGCGGACGAGGCCGGGGTCCGGGGCGATCCGGTCGGGCACCTCGACCGGCGGCCGGTGCTCGGTCCACGCCGCGTAGGCCGGCGGCACGACGACCGAGTCGGACGCCACCGTCGGCCGCCGCGCGGCGTCGACCAGGAACACGCGGTCGCGCCGGGCCGACTCCGACGCGACGAGCACGAGCCGCCCCGCCGGGTGCAGGCTGTCCGGCGGCAGCCAGTCGTGGACCGTCGCGCCGTCGTAGAGGAAGGTGACACGCTCCTCGCTGCGCTCGGGGAGGGATGGGGGATGGAGGGACGGAGGGACGAGCGTCCCGCCCGCCCCGCCCCGCCCGGGCGGGGCGGGAGCCGCCCGGTCTGGCACCGGAGCGGGGCGGTCTGCGAGGTCGTCCATCCCCGATCCCTCCGCATCCCGTATCCCTCCCACAAACACGTTCGGCGCCCGGTCGCGGAGCGACGTGAAGGCGAGGGCGTCGCCGTCCGGGCTCCACACGGGCAGCCGGTCGTCGCGCTCCCAGGGCGGGGTGGTGGCGCCCGTCGGCAGCCGCTCCACGCGTCCCGTGGCCAGGTCGACCGTGGCGAGGTCGCGGCGGCCGTCGGCGTCGAAGAGCGCGAAGGCCACGCGGCGGCCGTCCGGGCTCCACCGGGCCGTTGTGATCTGGACGTCGCCCGTGAACGCCGTCAGCGGCCGCTCGGCGCCCGTCGCCAGGTCGAGCGCGTAGACGTTAGCCGTCCCGCCGCGGACGCCGACGAAGGCGAGGCGCCGGCCGTCGGGCGCGAACGACGGCGACGACGCGCGGCGGTCCGTCGTCAGCCGCTGCACGTCGCCCGACGCGACCTCGACGACGTACAGGTCGTCGACGAGCGAACCGTAGGCGCCGCGGCGGTTCCGCGAGAACGCGATGCGCGCGCCGTCGGGGCTCCACGAGATCGGCCCAGAGATGGCACCCTCGGCCAGGATGCGGAGGTTCGACGGCCGCCCCGCCCCGCCCGCCGTCGAGTCCCGCCCCGCCCCGCCCTCCGCGTCCGCCGAGTCGGGCGGGGCGGGGCGGTCGCGCTGCGGGCCGTCGCCGGCCGAGCCGTCGCGGGCGGGGCGGCCGTGGTCGAGCACGATGAGCCGGCGGACCGGCCGCGCCAGGCTGGGCAGCACGACGGCCGCCACCATGCTCGTGTCGGGGCTGAAGCGGACGTCGTAGGCCACCTGCCCCGGCAGCCCGTACGGCTCCGTGCTCAGCGAGTCCAGCCGCTCCATCTGCCCCGCCTGCGTGTTGTAGTACACGTTGACGTGCTTCCGCCACTCCTCGTTGAACGCGCCGTAGCTCTTGCCCACGACGGCCCGGAAGGCGGTCCGAAAGTCGTGGACGCGCGCGAGCCCCAGGGCCACGGGCGTCCGGTGGGCCAGGATCTTGGCGATCGTCGAGTCGCCGTAGGTCTGGGCGAGGTAGCGGACCTGGGAGTTGCCGACCGCGTAGCGGAGGCGGCCGGCGCTCGGGCTCGTCCCGTCGCTGTAGTTCAGGCGGTCCTCGAAGACGGCCGTGCGCAGCCAGCGGTCGCCGCGCTGGGCGTCCCACCGCTCGGTCTCGTACTGGGCCAAGCCCTCGGCCCAGAAGCTGGGGAGCGGGTCGCCGAAAAAGATGCCGAGCAGGCCCAGGTTCGACCGCACGGCCCGGTAGTGGACGATGTGGGCGAGCTCGTGGGCGATCACCTTGCGGAGCCACTTGACGTCGCCGGTCCAGACGGTCGCGAAGTCGTTGACGTGGACCCAGATGGCCGTGAACCCGCTCCGCCCGACGTTGTAGGCCACGCCGTTGGCGATCTCGTCCTCGTCGGTGAGGTAGAGCCGGATGGGCTCGTCGAAGTCGAGGGCGACCGAGTCCGGGCTGAGGTTCTGCGTGAGCGCGGCCAGCGACTCTTCGGCCACGGCGGCCGCGTCGACTTCGATGCCGGCGAGGCGGGCGGGGTAGACGATCTCGAAGTGCTCGGTCGTCGCGACCCGCCAGTCGATCTCAGGGTGGTTGCGGCCGTTGAACGCGCCGAACCCGACCTGGGCGGCGGCGGGGCCGGCCACGAGGGCGACCAGCAAGGCCACGAGGCCGGCGACGAGGCGGGACCCCGCGGGCGGGACTGTCAGCATGGGCGGGGCGTCCGGGGGGAGCGAATGACCGCGAGTCGGCGGGGCGAAGGTAGGGCGGCCGCAGCGGGCGGCGGGGCCGTCCGCCCCGCCCACAACGCGCCGCCCCGCCCGTCCGCGCCTGGGCGGGGCGGTCGGGGGCTGCCGGCCAGGACGCGCGGGCGGGGCGGCAGACGGACCGGGGAGGAGGCGTGCGAGAGCGGGCAAACAACCGTATCGCGCTGTGACAATCAGGTGTCACCGGGGATGCCTACCCTATGTACACGCGCGCGCGAGGCTCCGCCCCGCCCCTGTGAGTCGACCCAGCGCGCCCCTTCCCCAACCGCTCCCGTCATGCTCCGTCCCCTCCACTCCCGCCCCGCCCGCGTGCGGCCCGCCGGCGCGCAGTCTTCCCCCGATTGGGCCTCCGCACTCGCGGCCGGTCCGCACTACGAGCCGCCGTACCCGGGCGCCGTCCAGGACGAGCTCGCATGGCACCTCGTGAAGTACCTCCGCGACGACGCCGTGCTCCGCTCCGAAGTCGAGGTCGAGGTTCCGCCGGGGGCGGGCCACGGGCCGGCCTTTTTCACGCTCGACCTCGTCGTCGAGGTGCCTGTCGAGGGCGGGGCGGAGGGCGCGGTTCGCCGCGTGGCCTTCGAGACCGACTCGGGCCGCTCGCTCCGCGACCACGAGCGCCGCCTCCGCCGCGACGCCACGCTCCTGGCCCACGGCGCCGTCGACACGGTGTACCGGCTCCGCGGCTCGGACCTCCTCGGCCACATGGCCGACGTGCTCTACCTGGCCTCGCAGTGGGACGCCGACGTGTTCTCCGAGCGCGGCCGGATCAACCTCAAGACGCTCGCGAGCCCCGAGGCCCGCGCCCTCACCGTCCGCCCGGAGCAGCCCAGTGTGCTCGTGCCCTACGCGCTGGGCGGGGCGGACGAGGCCCCCGAGCGCCACCTGTGGCACGTCGCCAACGGTCAGGCCCCGCACGTCCTGGTCCGCCGCCTCGACCGCCGGTTCGAGAGCGTGTGGGGGCCGTACGCCGAGCGCCCGCTGCGGCGCGTCGAGCCCGCCCCGCTCCGCAAGGCGGGGTGACAGGTGGGCAGGAGAGAGACCCACCCCGCCCCACGGCTAGGGCGGGGTGGCGCCTCGTATCGATCCGCACCGGCCACCTGTGACACGTCGCTGACACCGCCCCGCCCTACGCTCCATCCACACCACCGTTCGTCCGTTATGCCCAGCCTCCGCGTCCACCCCCTCAGCCGCCGGCCGCAGCAGCGCCGCCTCGTCGTCGCCGTGCGCGGCGCGGCCGGCGCCGGCAAAAGCTGGTTCGCCGCGTCGCTCGCCGACGCCGGCCTCGGCCGGCTGTGCTACTTCGACACCGAGCGGAAGGCCCGCCTGCTGCCGGGCGCCGACGGCTCGGTCTTCGACGCCATCGAGGTCGAGCACCCCGACGAGCTGCTCCCGTTTATCGACTGGGCGCTCGGCGAGGGCCGCGAGGAGCAGGGCTACGGGTGCTACGCGCTGGACTCGTGGGCCATGTACTTCGGCCGGAAGCACCGGGCGACCGTCCAGGCCGCCCGCGAGCGGACCGGCGACCCGACCGCGCGGCCGTCGGCCGAGGAGCTCGAGGCCGATCAGGTCGTGCTCCAGGAGGTCCTCCGCCGCCTCTGCGTCGACTCCGGCGCGTGCGTCGTCATCACGGACCAGATCGGGGCGCGCGGGAAGGAGCAGCGCGAGGAGAACGAGATGGGCCGCGTGCTGCCCATGACCACGTCGGGGCTGGAGTACTTCGTCGACGTCATGCTCGAGCTCAACCTCCGCCAGGACGGGTTCGAGACGCGCCGCGTGGCGACGGTCGTGAAGTCGAACGCCCCCGACTTCCCGGTCGGCCTGGAGGTCGAGGGGCCGACGTTCGCCGACCTCCTGGGGCGGATGGGCGCCGGGCCGTCGCCCGCCCCGCTCCCCGCGAGCGTGGCCGACGTGCTCCCCGAGCTCCCCGAGCCCGGCCTCCCCGCCCCGGCCGGCCCGACCGTCGACGACCTGCTCGCCGAGGCCGAGGCGCTCGGGCTCGCCCGCGAGCAGGTGCTGCTCGCCGCCCGCCACTACTGCGGCGTCCAGGCCCTGGGCGAGCTCGCCCCCGACCAGACGGCCGACCTCCTCGATCGGATGCGCGCCCGCTACGCGCCGCAGGACGACACCCCCAGCGGGGACGGCGTAGCCAACGCCACGACGGCTGAACCAGAGGTGACCGTGTCGAAGCGCTCGCGGAAGAAGGCCGCCTGACCACCCCGCCCAGCACGCGGGCGGGGTGGGGTGGGGTGGGGTGGGGTGGGAAGCTATCCCGCAGCGTCGTGGCATGCGACGGCGTCACCCCGACGCAGGCGTGCCGACGTAGCGCCGCCGGTCCGCCCCGCCCACGACGCGGGCGGGGCGGTCGCCAGGGCGGGGCGGCCCGAGCGATCTTCCACCCCGCCCGCACCCGCCGGGCCGTGACGCGCGGCCCCCGACTCCCACCCCGCCCCTATGGCGAAAGCCCGCAAGACCGGCGCCTCCTTCGACGACCTCGCCACCGGCTTCCGGCACGGCCAGTTTGCCCCGCTCTACTTTTTCTACGGCGAGGAGGGGTGGTTCATGGACGAGCTCCAGCGGCTCGCCGTCGAGCACGCGCTCGCCCCGCACGAGCGCGACTTCAACCTGGACGTCGTGTTCGGGCCGGAGGCCAGTGCGCCGGCCGTGCTCGCGCAGTGCGCTCAGTACCCGATGATGGCCGAGCGGCGGCTCGTGGTCGTCCGCGGGTTCGAGAAGCTGGACGAGAACAGGCTGTTCAAGGGCTACGCCGAGGCCCCGAACCCGCACGCCGTCGTGGTCCTCCTGTGCCACGCCAAACCGAACACGTCGGCGCACCCGTACCGGGCGCTCAAGGCGGAGGCGGTGTGGGCCGAGTTCGCCCCGCTCAAAGACCGCCAGGTGCCCTCGTGGGTCGAGGAGCGGTTCCGCGCGCACCGCGTCGAGACCGAGGCGGGCGCGGCCCAGATGCTGGCCGAGCTGTCCGGCCCCGACCTCCGCTCGCTCGCCGCCGAGGTCGACAAGCTGGTCACGTTCGTCGGCGACCGCCGGCGCGTCGAGCGCGACGACGTGCTCCGCGCTGCCGGCCACAGCGCCGAGCAGAACCCGTTCGAGCTCCAGAACGCCCTCGCCGCTGGCGACACGCCGCGCGCACTCGCCATCGCCGACGCCCTGCTCGCGCAGGCCGGCAACCGGCGCGGCGAGGCCCTCAAGATCGTCGGGCTCCTCGCGTCCTACGTGACCAAACTGTGGAAGCTGACAGGGTGTCTCGCCGCAAACGTGCCCGAGCCGCAGTGGGCCGGACAGATCGGCGTGCCCCCGTTCTACGTCCGCGACTACGCCCAGGCCGCCCGCCGCTTCGGGCCGGACGCGCTCCGCCGCGCCTTCGAGGCGCTCCTGGCGGCCGACCTGGAGCTGAAAGGGGCCTCCCACCGCGACGAGCGCCTCATCCTCACGCTCGCGCTCCGCCGCGTGTCGGCTCCGTCGCGGTGAGGGCGGACCCAGCGGGCGGGGTGGGGAATTCCCCAACTCGGGCGTTCATCGTTGGAACAACGTCCGGGGGCACTATCCTTGCGTTTTGTTCCCGTGCTGACAATCCGGCCGCCCCGCCCCCTCAGGAGCGGGACATCCACCATCACCTCCCGGCCCTACATGCCCACACTGAAGAAGCAAACGTTCGCCAAGGCCGCCGCCCGCACCGTCACGCCGGCCTCGAAGAACCACGGCGTCCTGTCGCAGATGAACGACGAGGACCTGATGTCCCAGTTCCAGATGGGCACCGTGGAGGCGTTCGACATCCTCGTCAGCCGCTACCACGACCCGCTGACGAACTACATCTATCGGTTCCTGGGCGACCTCAAGGAGTGCGAGGACCTGCTTCAGGAGACGTTCCTCCGCGTCTACCGCAACCGGCACAGCTACCGCCGAATTGCCAAGTTCTCGACGTGGCTCTACACGATCGCCGGCAACCTCGCGCGCAGCGAGTACCGCAAGCGGAAGCGCCGCCGGCTCTACAGCCTCCAGTCGGTCAACCGCGACGACGAGGAGTACGAGGTCGAGATCCCCGATGAGACGTTCCTCCCGGACAAGCACGCCGAGGGGACCATCCAGGACCGCTACATCCAGGACGCGCTCGCCCAGATCCCGGAGGAGTTCCGCGAGGTCGTCGTGCTCCGCGACGTGCAGCAGCTGGCCTACGAGGAGATCGCCGACATCACGGGCCTCCCGATGGGCACGGTCAAGAGCCGGATCAACCGCGGCCGGACCAAGCTCCAGGGCATCCTGAAGGAGGTCTACACGCCGGAGGAGGACTAGAGAGTGAGGAGTCGTGGGTGACGGGTGACGAGCCCGGACCGCCCCGCCCCAACCGAGCGCGGCTCCCACGACGGGGGCCGCGCTTTTTTTATCCGCCCCGCCCGCGTCGTCGGGCGGGGCGGGGTGGTGCCGAGGTCCGCGCCGTCTTCGCACCGGGCGCCCTTGCCGGGGCGGGGCGGGGCGGGCTACCTTTGCCGTCCCGCCGGAGCGGTTCCGGCGCGCGGGTCCTTAGCTCAGGGGTTTAGAGCGCTCGCCTCACACGCGAGAGGTCGATGGTTCAAATCCATCAGGACCCACCCCGCCCAGCGACGACGAGGGCGGGGCGGTGGACGTGCGGCGAGGGAGCCGCCCCACCCCAGAAGGCCGCGCGAGCGGGGCGGCCGCTAGGCCAGCCCCTCGGTCTCGGCCCACGCCCGGAGCCCGTCGATGGCCTCCGGCGACAGCGTCGGCACGGTCACGCCGACCTCGACGTAGAGGTCACCCGTGCCGCGGTCCGAGGCCACGCCCTGGCCGCGCACGCGAAGCCGCGCGCCCGGCTGCGTCCCCGGCTTGATCGTCAGGCGGACCGTCTTGCCCGTCGCCGTCTCGACCTCGCGCGTGGTCCCGAGCAGCGCCTCGACGGCCGTGACCGAGACCGACGTCGTGAGGTCGTCGCCGTCGCGGCTGAACCGGGCGCTCGGCGCCACCTGGAACGTGACGAACAGGTCGCCCGGCTCGCCCCGCCCGCCCGGCGCCGCCTCGCCCCGCCCGGACAGCTTGATCTTGAACCCGTCGCGGACCCCCTTCGGGACCGTGATGCGGACCGTGTCGCCGGTCGGCGTGCGGAACTCTCGGGGGCCGCCGGCGAGCGCCTCGCCGAAGCTCAGGCGCAGCGAGGCGTTGACGTCGCGGCCGCCGCGGTACTGCGGCTCGCCGCCGCCTCCGCCGCCGAAAAACTGGTCGAAGATGCCGCCCAGTCCGCCCCCGCCGCTAAACACGAAGTCGTCCTGGCTGCCCCCGAACGAGCCCGGCCCGGCACCCGTCGCGTCGACGCGGACGTAGGTGCCGTCGGGCGTTCGGTAGTAGCGGCCGTCGCCGCCCGGCGCCCCGGCGAACCCCTCGAACGGGTTGCCCTCGAAGCGGCCGCCGTACGGGTCGCGGCGGGCGCGGTCGTACGTCTTCCGCTTGGCCTCGTCGCCCAGCGTGTCGTAGGCCTCCTGGACCTCCTTGAACCGCTCCTCAGCCGCCGCGTCGCCCGCGTTCCGGTCGGGGTGGTACTGCTGGGCCAGCTTGCGGTAGGCCTTTTTGACCTCTTTGGCGGAGGCGTCTTCGTCGACGCCGAGGACGGCGTAGTAATCGGGAGCGGGCAACGGGTCGGGGGCAGGTCGAAGGGGGCGGAGGTCGAACGCGGGAGGAGGCTCCCCCTGTTCCAGCGCCGCCCCGCTCAGCGTCCCGGTCCGTTCCCGAATCGAGCACCCGGGGCGGGGCGGACCCAGTGCGGCCGCCCCGCCCCCGCGGGCGGAACAGAGCGGGGCGGGGCGGTCGGCCGCGACGCGAGGGCGGGGCGGAACGCGGAGCGGGAGAGGCGCCTATCTAGAGCACCCTTCGGGTCGGTACGGGGTACGGCCCCAGAGGCTTTCAGGCAGCGTACCCCGTACCCTGTACTCCGTACCGATCCCCGCCCCGCCCGTGCTCGTCCTCGTCCCCACGCCCGTCGGCAACCTCGAAGACGTCACGCTCCGGGCGCTCCGCGTGCTCCGCGAGGCCGACCTCGTGCTCTGCGAGGACACGCGGACGACCGGGCGCCTTTTCCAGGAGTACGGGATCGACACGCCGCGCCAGAGCTTCCACGTCCACAACGAGCACGCCCGCGCGCCCGCCGTCGTGGAGCGGATGCGGGGCGGGGCGGTCGTGGCGCTCGTGAGCGACGCCGGGACGCCGGGCGTGTCCGACCCGGGCTTCCTCCTCGTCCGCGCCGCCGCCGAGGCCGGCGTGCGCGTCGAGGCGCTGCCCGGGCCGACGGCGTTCGTGCCGGCCCTCGTCGCGAGCGGCCTCCCGACGGACCGCTTCGCGTTCGAGGGCTTCCTTCCCCACAAAAAGGGCCGCCAGACGCGGCTGAAGGCGCTCGCCGACGAGCCGCGGACGGTCGTCCTCTACGAGAGCCCGCACCGGCTCGTGAAGCTCCTGGGCCAGCTCGCCGAGGTATGCGGGGCGGACCGCCCCGCCGCCGTCGCCCGCGAGATCTCGAAGATCCACGAGGAGGTCCGCCGCGGGACGCTGGCCGAGTTGGGCGCGCACTACGGCGCGCAGGCGAAGGTGCGGGGCGAGATCGTTGTCGTAGTCGGAGGAGCCCCCGCGCCCTGAGCCCCACGTTATGACCCGCTTTCTCTCGCTCGCCCTCGTCGCCGGACTCGCCGCCGGAGCGGCCGCTGCGCAGGTGCCGCCGGGCCACGCGACGACCTCGCCGATCCGCCCCGAGGACTACCCCGAGCGCATCACCGCCGACGACCTGACCACCCCGCCCGCAGACCGGACGGTGACCGAGGAGGTCGTGCAGCGGACGATCGAGCGCGACGGCGTCCACGTCGTCCACTTTTGGGCGCCGTGGTGCGGCAACTCGCAGACCGAGTTCGAGACCGGGTGGTACGAGGTCATCGAGGAGCACCCCGACGTCACGTTCACGTTCGTGACCATCTGGAACGACGGACGCGACGGGGCCGACGAACTCCGCCGCTACGGCATCCCCGACTCGGCCACGATCCTCGCCCAGCCGGACCGCGGCCCGAGCGCCAACCCCGACGCGCGCCGCCGCACGTTCCTCGGCCTCCCGCTCTCGTGGACGCCCTCGACCTGGATCTTCAACCGCGGCGGGCAGCTGGCGACAGCGTTCAACTACGGCGAGGTCTCGGCCGACATGCTGGAGGACGCCATCGAACACGCCCAAGCCGACTGGACCCATGACTGACGATTCCACGACGGCCGCCGACGCCGCGCTCCGTGAGACGATCCAGAGCGAAGGCGTCCACGTCGTCCACGTGTGGGCGCCGTGGTGCGACAACTCACTAAACGAGCTGGCGCCCGTCTGGGCCGGCGTCGTTCCCGGCCGCGCGGCGTCGGTCACGCACGTCGCCGTGTGGTCCGACGGCGACGACGGCGCCGACGTCCTCCGCGAGTATGACGTCGAGGTCGGGGGGCGGGGCGGGGCGGTGCTCGCCGTGCCCGGCCCCAAGCCCGCCCCGCCCGAGCGCCGGCTGACGCTCTTGGGCCTGCCGGTCACGTGGATCCCGACGACGTGGGTGTTCAACCGCGGCGGCCTCCTCGCGACGGCGTTCAACTACGGCGAGGTCTCGGCCGACGCGCTCGCGGCCGCCATCGACGGCGCGGGGCGGAGCTGGTAGCCACCCCGCCCGAGCGCAGCAACGTGGAGCGAGGCGGTGCAGGACCGTGGGCGGGGCGGTCTACTTGGCGCCCATCTTCGACTCCGTCCCGTTCAGGAGCCGCCGCACGTTGGCCCGGTGCGTCCACACGATGAACGCCGGCACGACGGTCGCGAAGATCCAGACCGGCGGCGGGCTCTCGATGCCCAGCCCGAAGTGGAGCGCGAGGAGCGAGAGCGGGAGCGACACAGCGGCGAGGATCGAGCCCAGCGAGACGTAGCGCGTGAGCGCCATCACGACGGCGAACACGACGGCCGCCAGCCCGACGGCGACCGGCGCGAGGCCGGTCAGCATGCCGGCGCCTGTCGCCACGCCCTTGCCGCCCTTCCACGACCCGAAAAAGAGGCGGCCCCAGACCGTGAACACGTGGCCCAGCATGGCGGCCGTCCCCGCGATCGTCGCCACCCAGGCCGCGGCGAGGGCGGGGCGGGAGCCCAGCCACCCCGCTCCGACGACGGCGTCGAGGTCGGCCAAGCGCGCGACGAGGGCGACGGCGGCGAGCCCCTTGCCGAAGTCGAGGAGGAACACGAGGAGGCCCGGCCCCTTACCTAGCACGCGGAGCGCGTTCGTGGCCCCGGCGTTCCCGCTCCCGTGCTGTCGGAGGTCGACGCCGAGCGCCCGCCCGACGACGAGGCTGAACGGGATGGCCCCGAGTAAATAGCTGATGGCGACGACGAGGACGAGCGAGGTCACAGGGCAGGTGTGAAGGGCGGGCGGCGCTCAAGATAGAGGCTCGTGAAGGGGGCTCCCGATGTGGAGGGCCGGTGGCGGGCGGCCCAAGGCCGAGTTAAGGGAGGCCCAAGAGACGACGAGACCGGGGCCGTGGAGGCGCCGCCCCGCCCGCCGCCGCTATCCTTGCGCCCGCACCCGGACCCTCTGGTCCTTCGGCTGTTTCGTCCCCCACTCTGCGTGTGATCCGTCTCCTCCTGCTGGCCGTTCTCTTCGCCGCGGCCCCCGCCCTCGCCCAGTCGTCTGGACCCATTGCTCCGGGCGGAGCGCGCGCCGAAGCCCAGCGGTCCCAGGCGAAAAGGGGCGTGGCCAGCTACTACGCCGCCTCGCTCCACGGCCGGCGCACGGCCAACGGCGAGCGCTACAACCGGACGGCGCTGACGGCGGCCCACCGGACGCTCCCCTTCGGGACGCTCCTCCGCGTGACCGCCCCCCGGACGGGGAAGGCCGTGCTCGTGCGCGTCAACGACCGTGGGCCGTTCACGGGCGGCCGCGTGCTCGACCTCTCGGGCGCCGCCGCCGACCGGCTCCGCATGCGCCAGCGGGGCACGCTCCGCGTCCGCTACGAGGTCGTCGACCCGGACGCGCTGCCGAGCCGGCAGGCGCCGCCGGCCCCAAAGGTCCGCCACCTGTAGGCGGGCGGGGCGGCCACCCCGCCCTCGCCGCAGGGCGCCCGGGCGGGGCGGTCTAGGCGCCGTCGAGCACCACCTTGAGCGACACGTCGAGGGCGCGGACCGAGTGCGTGAGGGCGCCGGTCGAGACGAAGTCGACGCCGGTCCGGGCGACGGCCCCGACCGTGTCGAGCGTCACGTTCCCGGACGCCTCGGTCTGGATCCGGCCGCCCACGCGCTCGACGGCCGCCGCGAGCGGCGCCGTATCGACGCCGCCCTCGGGGGCGGGGCGGGCAAAGTTGTCGAGCAGCACGCGGTCGACGCGGAGGCCGTCGGCGTGGGCGGCGAGCACGGCGTCGACCTCGTCGAGGGTCCGGGCCTCGATCTCGACCGGCACGTCGCGGCCGGTCTCGCGGAGGTGCCGGTCGACGGCCTCGGCGGCCGCCCGCACCCCGCCCGCCGCCGCCACGTGGTTGTCTTTGACCAGGACCATGTCGTAGAGCCCGGTCCGGTGGTTGGCCGCGCCCCCTAAGCGAACGGCCCACTTGTCGAGCGCCCGCAGGCCGGGCGCCGTCTTCCGCGTGTCGAGGACCGTCGCGGGGCGGGCCGCCTCGGCAAAGCGGGCGGCCGCCGTCGCCACCCCGCCCATCCGCTGCATGAGGTTGAGGGCCAGCCGCTCGGCGACGAGGATCGACCGCGCGCGGCCCGTTACCTCGCCGAACACGGTGCCCGCCTCCAGAGGGTCACCGTCGGCCGCCGTCCACGCGACGGCGAGGTCGGGGTCGACGGCCTCGAACACGCGCTCGGCGACGGCGAGGCCGGCCACGACGCCGTCTTCTTTGAGGAGGAACCGGGCCGTCGCGCGCGTGCCCGCGGGGATCGTCGCCTCGGTCGTCACGTCGCCGTCGCCCACGTCTTCGGCGAGCGCGCGGTCGAGGAGGGCGGGGAGGTCGCGGGCGACGTCGGGGGGGAGCGGGAGCATGGGTCAGGGGGCGAGCTCGGCGGCGATGGGGTCGACCACGCGGGCCGGCATCGGCCCCCACGCCTCGAATCCGGGGACCTCGGCGCCCACGATCTGCTCGGCCGAGCGGCCGGCGGCGAGCGCCTGCGCGACCGCCTCGCGGGCCGCCCCGAGAAAGTCGCGCATGACGAGGAGCTCGGACCGCCCGCCCGTCACCGGGTAGCCCTCGCCGGCGTGGCCGAAGACGAACACGGTGTCGTCGGAGAACGCTCCGTGCGTCGCTTCGAGCACGTCGATCCACCCCGCCACCGAGGCCCCGGCGCCGGCGTCGATAAACGGCTGGCGGCGGTTGAACACGAGGTCGCCCATGTGCACCACGTCGGCCCGCTCGAAGTGGACAACTGAGTCGCCGCACGTGTGGGCGGGGCCGAGGTAGCGGAGCGCGACGACCTCCCCGCCCACCTCGGCGCTCCACGTCCGGGCGTACGTCTCGGACGGGTAGCGCTGGGCGTCGTACGTCCCCCGCTGGACGGCCGCCGCGCGCTGGAGGCCCGGGACCGCCTCGTGCGCGACGTGGATGTCCGCGACCGGCGCGAGCACGGCGTTGCCCGCCGTGTGGTCGCCGTGGTGGTGCGTGTTGACGAGCAGGTCGAGCCCGCGCGCCGACCCGTCGCGGAGGCCGGCGAGGAACGCCTCGGCCGACTCCGGGAACTGGGCGTCGACGGCGACGAGCGCGTCCGGCGTCTGGAGGTACCCGATCGTCCCGCCCCGCCCGCTGAAAAAGCCGACGCCCCGGCGGATGGGCGTGAACTCGGCGCGGCGGGCGGGGCGGACGGCGGCCCGCAGCGCCGGCGCGGCGAGCGGGAGGCCGGCGGCGGCGACCGACGTGCGGGCGAGAAACTGGCGGCGGCTGAGGGGCATCGGGCGGGGCGGGGCAGCGGGGCGGACGGCGGCAACCCCGAACGCAGACGCGCGGATCCGGGCGGGGCGGCTACGGGCGGGGCGGGGCCGCGTGTGCTCTCCTCGCAGGCGGAGCCCCGCCCCCCGTAGCCCGTACCTCCCCGCCCCGCCCCCGACCGCATGAGCCTGATCTCCCGCCCCGCCCGCCTCGTCGGCGGCCTCGTCCTCGCGCTCCTCGCGCCGGCCGCCGCCGCCCAGACGGCCGACTCGGCCGCCGCCCCGCCCGAGCGCCCGACGGTCGGGCTGGTCCTCTCGGGCGGGGCGGCCAAGGGGCTCGCCCACGTCGGGGCGATCCGCGCCATCGAGGCGGCCGGCGTGCCGGTCGACCTCGTCACGGGCACGAGCATGGGGGCCATCGTCGGCGGCCTCTACGCGGCCGGGTACCCGACCGACTCGCTGGAGGCCATCGTCGAGGGGCGCGACTGGATCGGCCTGTTCGACGACGCCGTCGACCGGCGGCTGGTGGCGCCCGAGGCCCGCGTGGGCGGGGGGGGCGTTCTGGTCTCGCTCCCCATCGAGGGCGGCTCGCTCGGGCTCCCGTCCGGGCTCGTCGCGGGGCAGAACGTGTTCGAGCTGCTCACGAGTCTCCTGTGGCCAGTCCAGGACGTCCAGGACTTTACCCAGCTCCCGCGCCCGTTCGCCGCCGTCGTCGTCGACGTCGAGACCGGCGAGCCGCGGCGGCTGACCTCGGGGTACCTCCCGCTCGCGATCCGCGCGAGCATGTCGCTGCCGAGCCTGTTCACGCCCGTCGCCATCGACGGCCGCCGCTACATCGACGGCGGCGTGGCCCGGAACCTCCCGGCCGAGGACGCGCTCGCGCTCGGCGCCGACGTGCTCGTGTGCGTCGACGTGTCGAGGGTGATCGACGAGGCGACCGACGGTCTCGACTCGTTTTTCGACGTGCTCGTCCACGCCGCGTTCTACCAGTCGGAGCAGAGCCTGGGCGATCAGAAGGCGCTGTGCGACGTGCTCATCGAGCCCGAGACCGAGGGGCTCTCGTCGTTCTCGTTCGACGCCGGAGCCGAGTGGATCGCCCGCGGAGTGGCGGCGGCCGAGGCCAAACGGGCCGAGCTCGACGCGCTCGCCAACCGGGTCGGCCGCGCCGCCGCCGCCCCGCCCACCGCGCCCGCCGCGCGCACGTTCCGGGCCGACACCGTCGCCGTCGTGGGCGTGGAGGCGGGCGGGGAGGCCGAGAAGCTCGTCCGCCGCCGCCTGGGGCTGACCTTCCCGGCCGACCTCACGGCCGCCGACGCCGAGGCGGCGGTCCGGCGCGTCTACGCATCTGGCGCCTTCGACATCATCACCTACCGCGTCGTCGGCGCCGCGTCCGACAGCGCGGCCGTCGTGAGCGGGGCGGCCGTCCCCACGCTCGTCCTCGACGTCCGGCGGTCGAACGGGGACCGCCTCGGGTTCGGGTTCCGCTACGACACGGTGTACGACGCGGCGCTCTTGTTCTCGCTCCAGCTCCGCGACCTCGTCCAGTTCGGGAGCACGACGCGGCTGGACGCCCGGCTGGGCGAGCAGGTGCAGCTCCAGGGCGGCTACTTTACGCGCCTGGGGATCGACGAGCCCCTGTCGGTCGCGGCCCAGGCCGGCTACGTCAGCGTGCCGGTCCCCGTCTTTACTGGGGCTGTCCGGCCGACGGCGCAGGGCCGGCTCGACGTGGTCTCGGCGTCGGTGCTCGGCGGGCCGATCCTGCTCGACGCCATACTCACCGGCGTCGGGCCGAACGTCGCCTACGTCCGCGACGCGCCCGACGTGGCGCCCGAGGGCGTCGAGGGCACGTCCTGGACGTACGCGTCGGCCTCGGCGTTCGCGGCGGTCGATGACCGGGACCGGGAGGCGTTCCCGTCGCGGGGCGTCCGGGCGCTGGCCACGGCCGAATGGGCGCCCGGCGTGGGCGCGTCGTTCCGCCACGTGTCGGCCGACGCCGAGCTGTGGGTGCCGCTCGCGCGCGGGCTCAGCGTCGGCGCCCGCGCCGCGGCCACGCGCGCCTGGGGCGAGGATCTGCCCGCCGACCGGCTCTCGTTCCTGGGTGGGGCGGTGGTGCCGTCGCTCTTACCCGGCCGCTTTTTCCCGCTCTACGGGACGGAGCGGCTCGAGCTCGCCGGCCGGGCCAGCCAACTCGCCGCGGTCAGCGTCCAGTTCGAGGTTGTCGACGAGGTCTTTGCGCGCGTGACCGCGAACGCCGGCCGCGCCGGCGATTCGTGGTCGCTCGACACGGACGACGTCCGCGGCGGCGTTGGCGCCCAACTCGGTGTGGTCACGCTGGCCGGCCCGGCCTCGCTCACAGTCGCCACCGACTTCGACGGCGTGCCGCAGGTCGTCTTCTCCGTCGGCCGCTCGTTCTAGAGCACCCTTTGGGTGGGTACGGGGTACCGGGTACGAGGCACGGTCCGATCCGACCTCGACGCGCGCGTACCTCGTACCGAGTACCCTGTACCTCCCTGCATATTGCTCTAGCCGCCACCCCGCCCGCGCAGCACGGGCGGGGCGGGGCGGGGCGGTTTCGCGGCGGAGGGGTCCGCCTGCTCCCTACGGCCAGATGCCGCGCTGGAGCGTGACGTCGGACACGCGCTGGATGGCGAGGACGTAGGCCGCGGTGCGGAGGTCGATGGCCCCGAGCGGCTGCCCGTTCAGGCCGCGCTCGGCGCGGGCCGCCCCGATCGCGTCGAGGTCACCGTTGATCCGCTCCTGCGTGTCGACCACGGCGTCGACCGCCCGGTTCATCTTGCGGAGGAGCCGGCCGTTGACCTCCTCCTCCTCCCACTGCTCGTTCTCCTGGTTCTGGACCCACTCGTAGTAGCTCACGGTCACGCCGCCGGCGTTGGCCAGGATGTCCGGGAGCACGGGGACGCCCCGCTCGAAGAGCGCGCGGTCGGCGGCCGGCGTCGTGGGGCCGTTGGCGCCCTCGACCACGAACCGAGCCTGGATGCGGTCCACGTTGTCGGCGCGGATCTGGTTTTCGAGCGCGGCCGGGACGAGCACGTCGCACGCGAGGGCGAGGAGGTCGTCGTTCGAGATCGGCTCCGTGCCGTCGAGGCCCTTGACGAACCCGGTCTCGTCGCGGAGCGCCAGCGCCGCCTGGATGTCGATGCCGTCCGCGTTGTGGACGCCGCCCGAGACGTCGCTGATGGCGATCACGCGCGCGCCAGCCTCGTGGAACAGCTCGGCCGCCGTCGCGCCCACGTTCCCGAAGCCCTGGACCACGACCGTGGCGCCCTCGACCGAGTCGAGCCCGTCGACGAGCCCGCGGCGGAGCGCCTGCTCGCAGGCGAAGAGGACGCCGCGGCCGGTCGCCTCGGGGCGCCCCCGCGAGCCGCCCATGTCCAGCGGCTTGCCGGTCACGACCGGCAGGTTGTTCTCGCCCGGGTGCATCACGGCGTACGTGTCGTAGATCCAGGCCATCGTCCGGGCGTTCGTGTTCACGTCCGGGGCCGGGATGTCGACGAACGGGCCGATGGCGTCGCCGAGCTGCGAGATGAACCGGCGCGTGATCCGCCGGAGGTCGCCCTCGGTCAGCTGGGTCGGGTCGCACTCGACGCCGCCCTTGGCCCCGCCGAACGGGACGTCGACGACGGCGCACTTCCACGTCATCCACGCGGCCAGCGCGCGGACCTCGTCGGCGTTCACGCTCGGGTGGAACCGGATGCCGCCCTTGCCCGGCCCGCGGACGTGGTTGTGGAGCACGCGGTGGCCCACGAAGTTCTCGACGGTCCCATCGTCCTTCTGGATCGGGAACTCGACCGTGAGCACCCGCTCGGGGCGGATCATGAACTCGACGAGGCCCGAGTCCAGCTCCGGGAGGTACCGGACGGCGTGGCTAAACTGCTCCTGCGCGATTGCGAAGGGGTTCAGCTCTTCGGGGGACTGTGCGGACGGGGGGGGAGACGTGGAGGCCATAAGGATGGGCGGGGCGGTTCTGGGAGGGGAAGCCCTGGCGTGGGGCGGGGCGGCCGGCGGA
The DNA here is from genome assembly GCF_031846415.1 of Rubrivirga litoralis. Classification (NCBI taxonomy): domain Bacteria; kingdom Pseudomonadati; phylum Rhodothermota; class Rhodothermia; order Rhodothermales; family Rubricoccaceae; genus Rubrivirga; species Rubrivirga litoralis. The sequence continues at coordinate 25,195 of NZ_JAVRHT010000037.1, forward strand.
AGCGGCGAGTGAACGTACGGCGGAGGAGCGGGCGGGGTCCGCTCCGAGGACCACGTCCCGCCCCGCCCCCGCCGCTCAGGCGGCGACGCGCTCGGCGCCGGCGGCCTCGGGCTGGTAGAGGACGGCCTCGATCTGGAACTGCGTCCGGCCCGCCGGCACGTCGCACGCGACGACGTCGCCCTCGCGGCGGCCGAGCAGGGCGCCCCCGATGGGCGCGAACACAGAAACGCGGCCCGCGCGGAGGTCCGACTGGCCGGCGACGAGCGTGAGCACGCGCTCGGCGCCCGTGCCCAGCGTGCGGATGCGGACGCGCGAGTTCAGCGTGACGACGGTGGGGGAGATCTCCGACGAGTGGACGACGACGGACTCGCTCAGACCGACGACGAGGTCGGCCAGCGTGCGGGCCTCGGGGGCGGTCGCGTTCCGCGAGGCGAGAAGCTGGCCGATCGTGGTGCGGTCGGGGTCGGTGAGGGTGAGGGGGCGCGTGGTCATGGGGAGCACGAGGAGGCCCGCCGAGCGGGGCACAGCGCCGGGAGCCAGAGGCGACCTCTAGCCCTCGGCGGGGCGGGGCGGGGTGGGGGACGGGCTGCGGCCCGAGCCGGGCGGGGCGCCAGGCTGGCGGAAGGATCGGGCGCTACCATTGATCGGTCCAATCGTTTGTGCGCATCCGCTGATAACCCCGTCTTATCGCTGTGACCCTCCTCCAGCTCGCCTACGCCGTCGCCCTGGATCGACACGGCCACTTTGGACGGGCCGCCGAGGCGTGCCACGTCACGCAGCCCGCGCTCAGCGCCGGCGTCCAGGCGCTCGAGGCGGGGCTGGGCGCCGTCCTCTTCGACCGCTCGGCCCATCCCATCGTGCCGACGGAGCTGGGCCGGGCCGTGGTCGCGCAGGCCCGGCACGTACTCGCCGAGGCGGAGCGACTGGAGGACCTGGTGAGTGAGGCGACGGGCGAGCTGGCGGGCGAGCTCCGCGTGGGCGTCCTCTCGACGCTGGCCCCGTACCTCGTCCCGCTCGTGATCGCCCCGTTCGCGCGGCGCTATCCCGATGTCGAGCTCGTGTTTGAGGAGCTCATGGCGGAGGCCATCGTGGACCACGTCCGGCGCGACCTGTTGGACGCCGGGCTGACGGCGACGGCGCCGCCCGTGCGGGGCATCGAGGAGGTGCCCCTGTTCGAGGAGCCGCTCGTGGGCTACGTGGCCCCGGGCCACCGGCTCTACGGCCGCGCCGAGATGGAGCCCGAGGACTTAAGCCCGGGCGACGTGTGGCTCATGCGCGAGGGCCACTGCTTCCGCGACCAGGCGCTCGCTCTCCTGGCGCGGGGGGCGGGGCGGCCAGACGCGAAGGCGGCCCAGTTCGAGAGCGGAAACCTCGAAACGCTCCAGCGGATCGTCGACCGCGGCTTCGGGATGACGCTCCTGCCGTGGCTGGCCGTCCAAGGCGGGGGGTCCCACGCGCCCGAGTCGGTCCGGCCGTTCCGGGCGCCGGCCCCGTCGCGGACGGTCCGCCTGGTGTACGCGACGACGCTCGTGCGGCGGCACCTGGTGCGGGCGTTCGCGGCCGAGGTCGCGCGCGCGGTCGCGGCCGACCTTCCCCCGGGCGCCGTCCTCTACACGCCCGGGCGGTAGCGGCGGGAGCGCCTGCGCTGGGGCCGGTACGGGCGGGGCGGTCGGAAGGAGAAGGGGTAAAGCCAGGGGCGTCGACCCCTCTTATCTGGACTAGGTCTACATTTGGATCCGGTCTAGACAGTCGCCCCGCCCGCTCGCCGCCCCGCCCCCGTGAACGTCCCGCCCCGCCCCTCCGCCCGCCGCCTCGGCGCCGTGCTGGCGCTGCTCCTGGCCGCCCCGGCCGCCCTCGCCCAGACGGGCACCGTGACCGGCCGCGTCGTCGACGCCGAAAATGGGCAGCCGCTCCCCGGCGCGACGGTCCGTCTGGCCGCCCCCGAGCGGGGCGGGGTGGAGCGGGGCGGGGCGGCCGACGCGTTCGGGCGGTTCGTGCTCCGCGACGTGCCCGCCGGGCCGGCCGTACTCACGGCGTCGTTCGTGGGGTTCGTCGCGGCCGAGCAGACCGCAACGGTCGCGGACGGCGAGACGGTCGCGCTCGACTTCCGGCTGGCGGAGGAGGACGGCCGGCTGGCCGAGGTCGTCGTGCGCAGCGAGAAGTTCGTCCGCAACCTCCAGGAGACGCAGTCCAGCGTGGCCGTCGTCGGGGACGGCGCGCTGAACGCGCTCCCCATCCGGGACTGGCGCGACGCGGGGCTCCTGGTGGGCAACTTCTCCGGCAACGGGGTCGGCGGGTTCGTCATCCGCGGCATCAACAGCGCCGGCGTCGGGTTCGGCGGGCAGGGCACCACGGCCCAGCTCTACATCGATGGGATCGCCCAGAACCAGGCCTCGACGCGGTCCGGCGCGCGGGGGACGTGGGACGTCGAGGCCGTCGAGGTCTTCCGCGGGCCGCAGTCGACGGTCGCCGGGCGGAACGCGCTCGCGGGCGCCGTCTCGATCCGCTCCAAGGACCCGTCGTTCGAGTACGGCGCGGCGGCTCGGCTCCGCGGCGGCAGCCAGGAGACGGCCGAGGGCGCGCTCATGCTGACCGGCCCGCTCGTCGCCGACCAACTCGCGTTCCGGCTCTCCGGCGAGCTCCAGCGCGAGGACACCGGCTTCCGGTACACGGCGCTGGAGGACGAGGGCTTCGACCTCTCCGACGCGACCGAGAACGGCTATGCCAGCGCCAAGGCCCGGCTCCTGTTTACGCCGACGGCGCTCCCGGGCTTCTCGGCCCGGCTCGCCTACGGCTACGCCTACGACCGGCCCAACATCTACTTCAACGCCAACGGCCCCGACTTCGAGGCCCGCGAGAGCACGTCGCCGTTCACCGTCCTCGACGACAACCGGACGCACAACGTGTCGCTGGAGGCCGCCTACGACCTCACGGACGCGCTGACGATCACGTCGCTGACCGGCTACCTCGCCAACGAGCGAACGTACGACAGCCTGGAGCAGCAGGACTCCGACCCCGACGTCGTCATCCCGGTCGGCCAGCGGAGCGTGGTCGACGGCGACGACGTGACGCAGGAGCTCCGGCTCAACGTCGTCACCGACCGGACGACGGCCGTTGTCGGCGGCTACGCCGGCCGGTTCGCGTTCAGCGGCTTCCGGGTCGACCGGGGCGACGTGTTCCCCATCGTCGAGGGGAACCTGACGCGGGCGGCCGTTCAGCTGGGGCTGATCCCGGCCGGCGCGTCGCTGCCACCGTTCGAGGTCTTGTACGAGACGGACAACCCGCTCTCGACCGAGAGCGTGAACGTGGCCCTCTTCGGCGAGGTCAACCACGAGGTCCTGCCCGACCGGCTCACGCTGACGGCCGGGCTCCGGTACGACTACGAGGAGTACGAGGAGCGGAGCGAGCAGGACGCCACGATCTCGCTCCCGGACAGCCCGTTCGACGCCGCCACGACGGCGCTCGTCGTCCAGACGCTCCAGGCGCAGATCGAGAGCGGCGAGCAGAACCCGAGCGCCAGCTACAACGCGCTCCTGCCCAAGCTCGGCGCGACCCTCGACGTCACGCCCGACCTCTCGCTCGGGGCCGTCGTCCAGCGCGGCTACCGGGCCGGCGGCGCCGAGGTGCTGACGACGGGCCAGCGCAACGTCTACGACCCGGAGTACACCTGGAACTACGAGCTCGCGCTCCGGAGCCGCTGGCTCGGCGGCCGGCTCACGGCCAACGCCAACGCCTTCTACACCGACTGGACCGACCAGCAGGTCCGCATCCCGGTCGAGGGCACGACGCTCACGCAGACGGTCAACGCGGGCGCCTCGACGCTGTACGGCGCCGAGATCGAGCTCCGCGCCGTCGCCGCGCGCGGGCTGACGGTGTTCGGCTCGGGCGGCCTCGTCCACACCGAGTTCGACGAGTTCGTGCTGGCTGGGCGCGACCTCGCGGGCTACCAGTTCCCGGCCTCGTCCGGCGAGACGGTCTCGCTGGGCGCCGTCTACGAGCCAGGCTCCGGCCCGTTCGCCGCCTTGAGCGCCAGCTACACCGGCCCGTTCTACGACGACGTGGGCACGCTGCCGGACGGCGGCAACGACCCGCTCCTGCGGGCGGGCGACTACACGATCGTCAACGGGCAGGTGGGCTACGCCTTCGGGCTCCGGGGCGTCGAGGCGCGAGTGGCCGCGTTCGCCCGCAACCTGCTCGACGAGGACATCGCCACGCGGCGGACGTTCGACTCGTTCGGGCAGCCCGTCGTCCGCTTTTCGCTCCCGCGCGTGATCGGGCTCAGCCTCGACGTCTCGATCTGATTCCATGGCCGCCCTCTCGCTCCTCCTCGCCGCCGCCGCCTACGGGGCGTTCTACGCCGCCGCGCCGGGCCGGCAGTCGGCGCCGGCCGGGCCGCCCCGCCCGCTCCGGTGGGCCGGCGCCGGGCTGGCCGCCGCCGCGCTGGCGCTCTCCGTCGCCGCGTACGGGCCGGGCGTGGGGCCGGTGCTGGTGGTGACAGTGATGATGACCGTCGCCTCGGTCCTCGCCGTGGCGGGTCCGTTCCTGCTCCCCGAAGTGGCCCGCCCCGCCCGCGGTACGCGCCCCGCCCGAGGCGCCCGCCCCGCCCGCCCCGCCCCCTTGAACCGATGAAGCACGCCTGGACACGCGGCGAGGGGTGGGGAAAGGGGACGGCGGCCGTCCTGGGCGGCTTTGCCGTGTTCCTCCTGTTCGGCATGGCGCTGGGGACCGCGCTGCCGCTGCTCGGCGTGCCGCTCGGCTGGACGGTCGGGCTGGGCGTGGCGCTGTGCGTGCCCGTCTGGGCGCTCGTCGTCGGCTGGGCGGTGCTGGCGCCGAGCGGGCGCGGCGCGTGGCTCCGCGTGGGCGGGGCGGCCCTCGTCTTCGCGGCCGTGACCGCCCTCACCACGCTCTGATGGAAACGATCTCCCGCCCGACGCGCCCGCCCACCCCGCCCGCGCCGCCGCCGGGCGGGGCGGCGCCGTCCGCGAAAAAGAAGAAGCTTGTCGGGCCGCGCGCGTTCAAGCTCCTGTGGGACGCCCACTCCGTCACGGGCGTCGTCTTGGGGCTCGGCCTGTTCGTCATCTTCTACTGCGGGGCGTTCGCGCTCTACCGGGCCGAGATCCAGGCCTGGGCCGACCCGGCGCTCCGGGCGACCGAGCAGACGGCCGGGGCGATGCTCTCGGCGGACGCGGCCGTCGGCGAGATCCTGCGCGAGCGGCCGCCGGCGCAGGGAGCGGATGTGCTGTTGGTGTACCCGTTCGCCGAGCGGGCGTACTACTGGCTCCGCTACCCGACCGCGGCCGGCGACACGCTCGACCACTGGGTGAGCGCGACGAGCGGGGCGGTGCTCCCGACGCGGAGCCGGAGCGGGGTGGCGGAGGTGCTCTACGATCTCCACTACTTCGCGCAGGCCGGCCTCGTCGGGCGCATCCTGTCGGGGCTGGCGGCCGTGTTCCTGCTGTTCGGCGTCGCGAGCGGCGTCCTGATTCACCTGCGGAAGCTCCCGCGGGACTGGCACACGTTCCGGCCGCGTGGGAAGCTCCGCGACGCGCTCGCCGACGCGCACACGGTCCTCGGCCTCGTGGGCCTGCCGTACACGGTGATGTACGCGGTCACGGGCGCCTTCTTCAGCCTGCTCATCGTCATCCTGGGGCCGACGCTGCTCGTCGTGTTCGACGGCGACGAGGGGGCGCTCGAAGCCGTCCTGACGGGCGTCGAGGAGCCGCCGCTGGAGCTCACGGGCGAGGCGGCCGAGATGTGGTCGCCGGACGCGCTCCTGGCCGCGCTCCCGCCGTTGTGGGACGACGCCGAGATCACCGTGCTCCACGTCCACGGCTGGGGCGACGCGGGCGGGTTGGCGGCCTTCGAGTCGGGCGTGCGCGAGAGCGTCACGGCGTCCGGGAAGGCCGTCCTGAACCCGGCGACGGGCGAGGTGCTCGCCGTTTCCGACCCGCGGCGCCCGACGGCGCTCGGCGCGACGACGACGGCCATGACCACGCTCCACTTTGCCACGTTCGGCGGGTGGTTGATGACGGCGCTGTTTTTCGTGCTCGCGCTCGCCGCGGGCGCCGTGATCCTGACGGGCAACGTGCTGTGGGTGCTGGTGCGCCGGCCCAAGGACCCGCGCGCCACGCCGCGCCTCCACCGAGTCCTGGCCCGGCTGACGGTGGGCGTGGGCGTCGGGCTGGTGGCGGCGGTGCCCGTGCTGTTCCTGGCCTCCCGCGTGCTCCCGATCGACCTCGACGGACGCGTGGCGTGGGAGAACGCTGCGTTTTTCGGCGTGTGGCTGGCCCTCGTCGCGGCGGCCTTTGCGGGGCGGTCGCCGGTGAGCGCGGCGCGGTGGCAACTCGGGCTGGCGGCCGTACTGAGCGCGGCGGTGCCAGTCGCGAGCGGCCTGCTCGGCGGCCCGTGGCCGTGGGAGAGCGCCGCGAACGGCTGGTGGGGCGTCTTCTGGGTCGACATCGGGTTCGCGCTCGCTGCGCCGCTCCTCGTCTGGACGGCCCGCCGCCTGTCCCCGGGCGCTCCTCAGCACACGCCACCCCGCCCGGAAGTTGTGCGGTCGCCTCGCCCGGCGTAGCCCGTCGCCCTCCTTTTTGGCCGTGCCCGTCGCGGGGGGACGTCCGCCCCGGCGTGGGCGGGGCGGAGTCAGGCCGCGCGGACGTCGGCGGAGACGAACCCGCCCCGCTCCTCGGCTCGGCCGACGCGGACCGCGAGCGGCCGGCGGAACATCGGGCCACCCGTGCAGACGGTGTGGAACTCGCCCCGCTCCCCGCACGGGTCGGCTAGGGCGGGGAGGTCAGACAGGAAGGCGCCGTCGTAGGGGCGCCCCACGAACGAGGCGTCGAGGACGGACGCGTCGGCGCAGGTGACGGTCGCGCGGAGGCCGCCTGCGAGCATGGACTGGGCGAGCGCAGCCGTCCCGCCGGGCGGGTGCCAGAGCGGAAAGAGCGGGGCGAGCCCGGCCTCAGCCACGAGCCGCTCGCGGTAGGCCCGGATGTCCGCCAGGAAGAGGTCGCCAAAGGCGACGTGCGTGGCGCCCGCGTCTCGGGCAGCCGCGAGGGCAGGGCGGAGGGCGGCTTCGTAGACGTCGTTCGGGGCCGGCCACGGGAGCGCGACGGTGTGGAGCGGGAGCCCGGCGGCCTCGGCCTGTGCCTCGACCACGTCGCGCGGGACCCCGTGCAGGCCGACCCGCCCGGTCGCCTCGTCCAATGTCGTAAGCAAGCCGCTGACGTCGACGCCGCGATCGCGGAGCACCCAGAGCGCCCAGGCGGCGTCCTTTCCGCTGCTCCACGAGAGGATGACCCTCACGCCGCGACCGGCAGGCCGGGCAGCCACACCGGCGGTGCGACGCCGTCGGGCCGCGGCTGCACGTCGGGGTGGAACAGGTGCGCGAGCAGCTCGACCGCCTCGACCAGGCGCGGCCCCGGCCGCGCGAACAAGCCGGACCCGTCGACGACCACCACGCGGCCGTCGCGTGCGGCCGGGACCGTCTCCCACCCCGCCACGCCGTCGAACGCGCCGACGTCCTTCAGCGCCCGCTCGGGCGTGAACCCGCAGCAGGCCACGACGACGATGTCGGGCGCGGCGCGGACGACCTCGGCCCAGTCAAGCGTCCGCGACGGGGCGCCCTCTTGCCCAATGACCTCCGCCCCGCCTGCGAGCCGGACCAGCTCCGGGTTCCAATGGCCGGCTGAAAACGGCGGGTCGAGCCACTCCAGCACGACGACGCGCGGGCGCGCCCGGCCAGACACGCGCTCGGTGACGGCCCGAACGCGGGCATCGAGCGCGCGGACAACCGGACCGGCGTCGACGCCCGCCGCGCAGCCGACGGCGTCGATAGACGCGAACACGCCGGCGAGCGTCGTCGGCTCCAGGTTGAGGACGCGCGGCGAACCCGGCAGGCGACAGGCCGCCGCCTGGACGTCGGCCTCGGCGACGGCACACACGTCGCAGAGCGCCTGCGTGACGATCAGGTCCGGGTCGAGCGCCGCGAGGGCGTCTTCGTCGAGCGTGTAGAGGGCGGGGCGGTCGTCGCCCGCCGCTTCGAACCGCTCGCGCACGAGCGCGTCAATCTCACCGCTCGTCGCGGCAGGGGGAATGAGCGTCCGCGTGACGGGCGGCAGGTCACCAACCTCCGGCGGCCCGTCGCACTCGTGCGTCACGCCGACGAGGCGGTCGCCCAGGCCGAGGGCGCAGACGAGCTCGGTGGCGCTCGGGAGGAGGGAGACGATTCGCTGGGCGGCCAGGGCGGGGCGGGGCAGGTGGCCGCGGTCTACGTCACTTGGAGCGCTCGGGTCCAGCGTGGGCCGGGCGCCGCCCCGCCCGCGGTGCGTCGGGGCGGGGTGGCAGCCCGAGGCTGGGGCGGGGCGGTCTGGTGGGGCCTGGAAACAGAGCCGCCCCTCGCCGGCGGGTGGCCGGGAGGGGCGGTCTGGTGTGGAGATGCCGGGAGTCTCGAGGGGGTCCGGTTTGCTCTGTGTTTGCTGGCGAAAACGGCGTTTCCAAGCTAGATTGGGCGTTCGGAAATCTGTTGCCCCAGGCAAACCGGCAATGCCTGAGGAAAAATCCGGCAGTGTTTCCGGCAGTGTCTAGCAGGCACTGCCGGCGCCGCCCGACCGCCCCCGCCCGTGGTCTCCGTCAAGATCACCCTCCGCGCCTCCGAGCAACGCGCCGACGGCACGGCCCCGCTCTACCTCACCTGCCGCCACGACGACGCCCGCGCCGTCCTCTCGCTCGGCCTCTCCGTCCGGCCGAAGCACTGGAACGACCGGACCTCCGCCGTCCGCAAGACGCACCCCGAGGCCGACCGGCTCAACGAGCACCTCCAGCACTGCCTGGCCAAGGCGCAGGCCGAGGTCACGACGCTCGCCCTCGGGTCCGAGCGCGTGACCGCCGCCCGCCTCCGCGACCGCGTCCGCGCCGTCGTCCGGCCCGACACGCTCCAGCCCGCCCCCGAGGCGCCCGGCACCGGGCTCGACGCCGACTTCCTCGCCTACGCCCGCGACGTCCTCCAGGGCTACCGCACGCGCGGCCAGATCAACACCTTCCAGGCCTACCGTTCCGGCTTGCGTAAGCTCGCCGCCTGGCACCGCCGCGAGACCGGCCGCGACGCGCTCGCCTTCCGCGACGTCACGCCCCGCCTCGTCCGCCGCTTCCACGCCCACCTCGCCGCGCCGAAGGACGACGGCGGGTGTGGCAACCGGCCCAACACGGTCCACAAGGCGGTCACGTCCGTCGCCAAGCTGTACCGCCAGGCCGTCGAGGAGGGCGCCGTCCCCTACGGGCCCGACCCGTTCAAGGCCGTCAAGCTCAAGAAGGAGCGGGCCCAGAAGCGGAAGCTCTCGCTCGACGAGGTCCGTGCGCTCGCCCACGCCGACATCCCCGCCGGCCTCACGCGCGACGTCCGCGACTGGTGGCTCTTCGCGTTCTACGCCGGCGGCATGCGGTTCTCCGACGTCGCCCTCCTTCGTTGCGAGCACCTCCGCATCTCGGAGACGCCCGAGGGCCAAGAGGTCCGCGTGTTCTACCGGATGGGGAAGACCAAAGAGCTCCACGGGGTCCTCCTTGTCCCCGAGGCCGTCGCGCTCCTCGACGCCCGCGGCTGGCGGGACAAGGCGCCTGGCGACCGCGTGTTCTCGATCCTCGACGGGTACGACCTCTCGACAGCCGAGGCCCGCCACCGCGCGATCGCCGCCCGGAACGCGCTCGCCGACAAGTACCTCCTGAAGGTCGCGAAGCACGCCGGCCTCGTCGACGCCAGCGGGAAACCGCGGAAGGTCGGGTTCCACCTCTCGCGCCACTCGATCGCGGGGTACCTCCTCGAGCAGGGGACCGACGTCCATACGATCCAGCGGATCCTCGGGCACTCGTCGGTCCGCGTCACGGAGCAGTACCTCCGGGGGTTCGAGCGGTCGACGGCCGACGACGCCATGCGATCGGTCCGGCTCTGAACTGCGTAACCGTGGCTTCGGTAGGAGTAACCTGTTAGCTCATACTACACTGGGGTTCTTCGCCTGAGTACTAGCACTGGACTGCTCATCCACTTTGGCGTACCCGCCCACTAGTA
>NZ_JAVRHT010000038.1:0-31685 GCF_031846415.1 Rubrivirga litoralis
TATCATCCGTCCGCAACCGATCCGTTTGGCTCAATGAAGTACCGCGTTCTGATCGAGACGGACGAAGACGGCGTCTTCGTCGCCACAGTGCCCAGCCTCCCCGGCTGCGTCGCGGACGGCGCGACGCGGGGGGAAGCTCTCGCTAACGTCCGCGACGCGATCGCGCTGTACGTCGAGAGCCTCAAAGACCACGGCGACCCCGTCCCGCCGCCCATCACGGAGGAGATGGTCGAGGTCTAGCGTGGGCCGGCTGCCTGTCGTTTCGGGTCGCGCTGTGGCCGAGGCGCTGGCGAAGCTCGGGTACGAGTTCGACCGGCAGAAGGGGAGCCACATGGTCCTCCGCCAGTCCGCAGCTCCGCACCGCCGCGCGGTCGTCCCGGACCACAAGGAGGTAGCGAAAGGCACGCTCCGCTCGATCATTCGCGAGGCGGGCCTGACGGTAGACGAGTTCCGAGCGCTCCTGTAGCCTCTGCGCTGGAGGACACCGATGCAAGACGCGAGCATTCTCAACTCGGGCGGGGCGGCGCGCGACGACACCACCCCGCCCCGCCCAACTGGCTCCGACCCGTGGGCGGCGGGCTAACGTGGCGACGGTCGCCCAGACGCCCCCAGACGCCTCATCCCGAGCAGGCGGGGGTGCAGGAGGGCTGACCACCCCGCCCCGAGTTCCTGGATGGCTGCGCCGACGCTGCGCGGTCCCGGATCAGGTCCGGGATGACGGCGGAGATGTCTAGCGAACCGCCCGACCTCGCACGAGCCGACCACTCCACGGAAGCAAAGCCCGCCGCGCTGAGCGGCACGGACGGGGCGGAGAACGTCACCCTCTCCACCCCGCCCGAGCGGGGCGGCTCCGCCTGCGCGCGCCACCCCGCCCCGCCTACGGCGCCACCGTGCGCAGTTCGACGTAGTAGTCCGGGTCCACCACGACCGCCCCGCCATCGGGGAGCGACTGCCACGCCTCGGTCGGCCGGAGCGTCTGCGCGCGACCGCCGACCGTGACCTCGACCGGCATGTCGAAGCCCGGCACCACGTCGGCCCAGCGGTAGTCGGTGGTCCCGTCGCCCGTGCGGACCTCCAGCGTCGGGATCTGCGTCGTCTCCAGGTACTGCTCGAACACGCGCGTCAGGTCGAGCCCGGTCGCCCCGCTGAGGTAGGCGCGGACTTCGGCGCCGGTCACGGTCCGGTGCCGGAACGTCTCCTGGAGCCCGCGGAGCGCCGCCCGCCACCGCGCGTCGTCGCCGACGAGCTGGCGGACCGTGTGCAGCAGGTTGGCGCCCTTGTAGTACATGTCGCCTGAGCCCTCGCGCGCGACCCCGAACGGGCCGACGACGGGCCGGTCGTTGAGGACGTTCGCGCGCGTCCCGATCACGTACTCGGCCCCGGCGTCGCGGCCCTGCTCGCACTCGACGAACAGGTTCTCGGCGTAGGCCGTGAACCCCTCGTGGACCCACATGTCGGCCACGTCCTCGGACGTCACGCTGTTGCCCCACCACTCGTGAGCCGCCTCATGGACGAGGATGAAGTCCCAGCTCAGCCCGCGGCCGGTCCCCGAGAGGTCGCGCCCGCGGTAGCCGTTCTCGTAGCCGTTCCCATAGGCGACGGCGCTCTGGTGCTCCATCCCGAGGTAGGGCGTCTCGACGAGCGTGAAGCCGTCGTCGTACCACGGGAACGGGCCGAACCAGTGCTCGAAGCACGCCAGCATGGGCTTGGTCTGGGCAAACTGGCGCCGCGCGCGGTCCTCGTTGTAGTCGAGCGGGTAGTAGTCGAGCGTGAGCGTGCCGCCCTCGCCCTCGTACGTGTCGTCGAAGTGCGCGTAGTGGCCCACGTTGACGGCCACGTTGTAGGTGTTGATCGGGCTCGTGACGGCCCAGACGTAGGTCGTCGTGCCGTCGCCGTTGTCCGTCGTGCGCCGGAGGCGCCCGTTCGAGACGTCGGTGAGGGCGCTGGGAACCGTCACGGCCACGCGCTGGCTGTCGGGCTCGTCGGTCTGCGAGTCCTTGACGGGCCACCACGCGCTCGCGCCGAGCCCCTGGACGGCCGTCGCGATCCACGGGCGGCCGAGGCTGTCGGCGGCCCACACGAAGCCGCCGTCCCACGGCGCGTTGGGGGCGGGGCGGGGCGCGCCGTGGTAGCGGACGGTGACGGTGCGGAGCTCGCCCGGCACCTGCGGCTCGGCCGGGGCGATAAACACGGCGTTCCCGTCTCGGCGGACGGCGAGCGGGCGCCCGTCCTGCTCGGCGGCGTCGACGACGAGGGGCTCCTGGAGGTCGATCTGCATCTCGCGCGCTGGCCCGACCACGCGGTACGTGATCCCGACGCTCCCCTGGAGCGCCCGGGCCTCGGGGTCGAGGCGGACGTCGAGGTCGTAGTGCGTGACGTCCCACCACGCGCGCTCGGGCGTGACCGAGCCGCGGAGGGTGTCGGCCCGCGTCGGCGGCGCCTCCTGGGCGAGGGCGGCGGGCGCGGCGAGGAGGACGGCGAGGGCGAGCAGCAGGCGCACGGGCGGGGCGAAGGCGGGAGACGTCCCCCAACGTACCGCCGCGCACGGGCGGGGCGGCCCGGTTCCGCCACCCCGCCCGCATACCACGACGCAGGACCCGACGCCGCCGACCACCCCGCCCCGTGCCCCGGACCGAGCGCCGAGGGCGGGGCGGCCGCCGAGGGCGGGGCGGACGCCGAGGGCGCTACTGCCCCCACCCCGCCCGGTCGAGCGAGCGGTACTGGACGGCCTCCGCCACGTGCTCGGCCTGGACGTCATCGGCGCCGGCGAGGTCGGCGACCGTGCGCGATACTTTGAGGATGCGGTCGTGGGCGCGCGCGCTGAGGCCGAGGGTCGTGAGCGCGGCCTTGAGGAGCCCCGCCCCGCCCGCGTTGAGGCGGCACCAGCGGCGGACCTCGGGGGCCGTCATCTGCGCGTTGCAATAGCGGCCCCTCGCGCCGCCGTCGGCCTCGAACCGCGCGGCCTGGCGCGCCCGCGCCGCCACGACGCGCTCGCGGACGGCGGCGCTGGGCTCGGCGTCCTCGCGGCGCCGCAGGTCCTCGAACGGGACCGGCGTGACCTCGACGTGGAGGTCGATCCGGTCCAGGAGCGGCCCGCTCACTTTCGCGAGGTACCGCTGCACCTGGCCCGGCGCACACACGCACGCCCGCGTCGGGTCGCCGGCGTGGCCGCACGGGCACGGGTTCATGGACGCCACGAGCATGAACCGGGCGGGGTAGCGGACGGTCGCCCGCGCCCGCGCGATCGTCACCTCGCCCTCTTCGAGCGGCTGCCGCAGGACTTCGAGGACCGGCCGGTCGAACTCGGGCAGCTCGTCCAGGAACAGGACGCCGTTGTGAGCGAGCGAGATCTCGCCGGGCATCGGGTTCGAGCCGCCCCCGCACAGGCCGGCGTTCGAGATCGTGTGGTGCGGCGAGCGGAACGGGCGCTCGGCGACCAGCCCGTGCCGCGCGGCCCCGTTCAGCCGCCCGCCCACCGACAAAATTTTCGTCGTCTCCAGCGCCTCCGTCGGCGTCAAGGGCGGGAGGACCGTCGGGAGGCGTCGGGCCAGCATCGTCTTGCCCGAGCCCGGCGGGCCGACCATGAGCGCGTTGTGCCCGCCGGCCGCGGCCACTTCGAGCGCGCGCTTCACGAGCCCCTGCCCACGGACGTCCGCGAAGTCCAGCCCGCCGGGCGGGGCGGTCGCGGCTTCGAGCGAGACCGGCGCCGCGGGCGTCCCCACACCGCCCCGCTCCGCCAGGAAGTCGAACGCCTCGCGGAGCGTGGCCACGGGGTAGACCTCGAGCCCCTCGACGACGGCGGCCTCGGCCGCGTTCTCGGGCGGCACCAGGATGCCGCGGCGGCCCTCGGCGCGCGCGCCGGCCGCCATCGGGAGCACGCCGCGCACGGGCCGCACCGCGCCGTCCAACCCCAGCTCGCCCACGACGACGACCTCGTCCAGCACGTCTTGCGCGATCGCCCCGCCCGTCACGGCGGCCAGCAGCCCGAGCGCGATCGGGAGGTCGTACGCCGACCCCTCCTTGCGGACGTCGGCCGGCGCCAGGTTGACGGTGACGGCCCCGCGCGGGACCGGCAGCCCGCTTGTCTTCAGCGCCGCCCACACGCGGTCGCGGCTCTCGCGCACGGCGCCGTCCGGGAGCCCGACGACCGTCCACCGCGGGATGTTGGGCTCGGTGTGCGTCTCAATCTCGATGGGGAGCGCGTCGACGCCGAGGACGGCGGCGCTCCAGACGCGGGACAGCTGGGACGTCGGCATGGGCAGCGGGCGGGGTGGGCGCCGGTAGACCCCGCCCCGCCCGCGACGTAACCCCGCGAGCCGCCCGCGCGTTGGGGCGCCGATGCCTCCCCGACCGCCATGCGCCTCCGCCCCGCCCTGCTCGCCCTCTCTGCCGGCCTGTGCGCCCTCGCCGCCTGCGCCCCGCCCACAGGCGACGTGCTCCGCGGTGAGGTCGTCTCCGTCGACGCCGCCCCGCTCGCCTACGACGGCGACGCCCTCGTCGTCGTGCGCACCGACGCCGGCGAGCGGACGGTCCACGTCCCGGCCCGGATCAACCTGTGCGCCGCGAGCGACTTTCCCGACCTGGGCACGCTCCAGCCCGGCGACCGCGTCGAGGCGCGGGGCGAGGAGAACGCCGAGGGCGGCGTGACGCCGTGCACTTCGGCCGACCACTTTTTCCGCGTCGTCGCCCCGTAACGGGCGGGGCGGCCGCCGGGGCGGGGCGGGCGCCTTGGCTCGCGGGCGGGGCGGCGGTTCCGCGGCCAACTGTCGGTTCTCGGCCTGCACGCTGGGAGAGCGCCCGGCGCGTTCCACCCCTCGCGCACCGCGACCGGGTATACTCCACGCCATGACCGCCCTCCTCCAGGACGCCATCGACCGCCTCCGACGCCTGCCGCAGCGGGACCAGGAGTTTTACGCCCGCCAGCTCCTCAAGGAGCTGGACGCTGACGAACGCTGGGACGAGCTTTTCGCCCACACGAGCCCGGCGCACTGGACCTCGATGGTGGCCGAGGCTCGACAGGACGCAGCCGACAACGGCACGCTCAGCCTTGATGAGCTTAAAGCGAGCCTGTGACCTTCGACTTTACGAAGGGCTACCTCAAACGGCTCCAGAAGCTGCCCGGCCACGTGCAGACGCGGACCCTCAAGGCGCTCGACCGGCTCGACCAAGACGAGCGCTACCCAAGCCTCCACTTTAAGCGGGTCTCGGAAGAGGAAGGCGCGTGGTCCGTCCGCGTCAGCCAGGACTACCGGATGGTGGGCTACCGCCAGGACGACCACGTCACGTGGTTCTGGATCGGCAAGCACGACGACTACGACAAGCTGCTCGACCGGCTCGGCTGAACAGCCCGGGTCGCGCGGCGACGGCCGCCCCGCCCGGTGAACCCAACGGGGGCGGGGCGGCCGCCTTAGCCCACGGGCGGGGCGGCGCGTCCGCGGCCGAGGACCCCGCCGGCCGCCCCGCCCAGCACGAGCGCGAGCGGGAGGACGGTAAACGAGCCGACGGCGCCGGCCGCCAGGAACCCGACCACCTGCCCCACGACGGCGAGGATCGCCACTCGGACCGTCACCGCACCCACCGCCCCGCCCGCGGCCAGGGTCGTCCCGAGCGTGACCAGGGCGACGGCGACGGGGAACAGGGCGCACCCGAGGGCGAAGCCGCGGAAGGCCACGCCCATCCCGCGCGACACGCCGGAGGGGAGCGCGCGGCCGCCGGCGCCGGCGGCCAGGGGCGGGGCGGGCGCCACGACGCGCCAGGCCCCGCGCCACGCCGCTACCGCCCCGCCCACGCCGAACGCGAGGACGAGCGCGAGCGCCCCCGCGGCTCCGCTGATGCCGAACGGCCATACGCTGGCTCCTCTTAGAAACAGGGCGAGGGGCACCGAACTCGCCGCCCCGCCCACGCCGAACGCGAGCGCGGCGAGCGAGCGCTTCCCGGTCTCCGCCCCGCTCACGACGCTCGCTCGACCGTCGGCCCGCCCCGCCCGACCGGCGGCCCCGCCGCGGGCGGGGCGGTCTCGAACAGCGCGTCGTCGAGGATGTCGAGGTCCGCGATGAGGTTGTTGACCGGCCGCCCCGCCCGGGACGGGCCGCTCGTGTCCGGGCCGTTCTCGAGGCGGAGCACGCCGCGCGGGCAGACCGTCGCGCAGATGCCGCACCCCACGCACGCCGCGCGCACCACGTTCTGCCCGCGCTGCGCGTACCACTTGACGTCGATCCCCATCTCGCAGTACGCCGAGCACTGGCCGCACGAGATGCACTGGCCGCCGTTCGTCGTGATGCGGAAACGCGAGAAGAACCGCTGCTGAAGGCCCAGGATGGCCGCCATCGGGCACCCGAACCGGCACCACACGCGGCTCCCCATGATCGGGTAGAACCCGACGCCGACGACGCCGGCGAAGACGGAGCCGATGAGGAGCCCGTAGAGCCACGAGAACGTGCCCGCCGTGGCGTCCAGCCAGGCGACGTCGGCCACGGCCGCGACCCACAGCAGGGCGGTCCCGGCGACGATCAGGGCGAGCACGCCGTGGACCATCCACCGCTCGACGCGCCACGCGGTCAGGCCCTTGTCCGAGAGGTGGCGGTACGGGTCGCCGGCCGTCTCGGCGAGGCCGCCGCAGCCGCAGACCCACGAGCAGTACCACCGCTTCCCGAAAAAGTAGGTGAGCACCGGCGTCACGACGGCGAGCAGGACGGCGCCCCACACCACCATCGCCACGCCCAGCTGCCCCGCCTCGCGGAGCTCGGCCACCTTCCACGGGAAAAACAGGTCGAAGTCCAGCGGCCACGTGTAGTGGAGGTACAGCTCGGGCTCCTGCAGGCGGACGAGCACGTAGGGCAGCGCGAACGCGATCACGGTCTGGAAAAACACCACGCTCACGGTCCGCACGAGGTGGTACCGGCTGTGCCGGTAGCGGACGAACGCGCGCACGCCCATGACCAGCACGGCCAGCGTGTAGAGCGTCGAGTAGAGGAACCACTGCCCGCCGTTGGCGAGCGTCGCCGGCATCCCGCGGACGAGCCGCGAGAGCGGGTCGCCCAGCGGGATCAGCCCGCCCAGCGCGGCCGGCCAGAAGTAGAGCACGACGTAGAGCCCCGTCAGCACCACGCCGACCGTCCACCCGACCGCGCCGCGCGCCTCGTTCGACGAGAACATGGTCCCCTCGTTGTGGACGCCGGCCGAGCGCGCGAGCCCGCCGAGCGCGTAGACCACCCCGCCCGCGCTCAGCCCGCCCAGGAAGGCGAGCGAGAAGGCCAGCGGGTGCCGCGCGCCCAGATCGCTCGCGAGCGCGACCACGCCGGCCACCCCGCCCACGCCGACGAGCGCGAGCCCGAGCCGCTGCACGGCCGTCGGCCGGAACGCCGGGTTGTCGAACAGGGCGAGGCGCGGCTGCGCGAGCGGGAGGTCGGGCATAACGTGAGGGCGCCCGAGGGCGGGGCGGTCCCGACAGGCGGACCGAGCGGACGGGACGTGCGGGCGGTCCCAACGGGCGGGGTGGTGCCGGACGCGCCCCGCCCCGCCCATCGTACGGCGGGCAGGGCGGGACCTACGGGCGGGGAGGCACGACGACCTCGCGGACGGCGCGGACGAACCGCTCGGCGTCGGCGAGAAGGTCGGCGGCGGCGTCCGTCACAGCGAACGCGTCGTAGTCCGTTCGCTCGCGGGCCTGGGCGGCGTGCGGGAGGATGCCCGCGATGTCAGGGGTGACGCGACCCGACCGGGCAAAATGGAAGGCGAAGCGGTTGTGGGTGCCCGCGTGCGTCTTGGGCCGCTCCCCAACGCCGAGGAGCGCTGCTTGAGCCGGGTAGAAGCAGGCGTAGTACGACCTGTTCACGGCGGCCTCCGCGTCGCTGGCCTCCAACGCGGATCGCGCGCACGCGAGCGCCCGCTCCGCCTTGTCGAACAGGGCCTGCTGGTGCTCCGTCACAGCGCGACGCCCTCGCCCGTGGCCGCCCGCAAGAACGAGTTGACGTCCGCCGCGACTTCGTCTGCGCCGTACGGCTGCATCGAGACGTCTTCGCCGTGCTCGATGGACAGCTCGAGGCGGAGCACGGCCGTCCGCTTGAGCTCGGCGTAGGGCTCGTACGCCCCGCGGAGCACCACGAGCAAATCAACGTCCGAGTCCGGCCGTGCGTCGCCTCGGGCGCGCGAGCCATAGAGGACGAGCCGGTCGAGCCGGTCGCCGTAGAGCGCTTCGAGCCGCGCCTTCGCGTCCGCGATCGCGGCGCGAACGCGGGGCGGCGTAGAGTCGGGGAGCACGACGGGCATGGGGCAAGGTAGGCCGCCCAGACGGGCGGGGCGGCCACCCCGCCCCCGCCCACCGCGCGCGCTACACCCCGAGCGGGCGCGACAGCTCGGCGTCGAACCGCGCCGCGCCCAGGTCCGCGAGCGCCGCCTCCAGCGTCCAGCCCTCGGCAATCCACCGCGTGCAAACGTCCTGCCGGAGCCGGACGCTCAGCGCGCTCACGCCGCGGACCGCCCCGCCCTCGTGGTGGAGGCGGAGGTGGCGGGCGCCGTCGGTCCACTCCCAGTCCGCCCCGCCCGTGCTGTCGGGCGGGGCGGGCTCGGTGCGGCCGTAGACCTGGTACTCGAGGTCGAAAAACTTGGCCGAGTTGTAGAACACGCCCGGCGCGTAGACGCGCGGGCGGCCCAGCATGCCGAGCGCGGCCGTCGCGCCCTGGAGCCGAGCCGTGTACCAGATGGGCTCGCGCGGGCGCACGCCGTCCGGCGGGTCGCGGAGCTCGGCGCAGTCGCCGGCCGCCCACACGCCGGGCGCCGACGTCGCCAGCGTCCGGTCGACGAGCACACCCCGCCCGACCTCGACGCCGCTCCCCGCCAGCCACGCCACGTTCGGCCGCACGCCCGTGCCCACGCCGACGAAGCGGGCGGGGTGGCGCTCGCCGCGGCTCGTGACCACGGCCTCGACGTGACCCGCGCCCTCCATCCGTTCGACCTTGGTGCCGAGCCTCAGGTCGACGCCGTGGCGCCGAACCTCGGCGGCCACGAGCGCGCTCTCGGACGCCGAGAACACGCGCGGCAGGTAGCGCTCCTCGCGCACGAGGAACGTGACGGCGGCGCCCCGGGTGCGGAGCATCTCGGCCAGTTCGACGCCGATCAGCCCGCCGCCCACGACGACGGCGGGGTCCGGGGCCGCGCCGGGCGCCGCCGCCTCCATCCGGTCGAGGTCGGCCAGGTGGTACAGCCCTTGGACGCCGTCGAGGTCGCGGCCCGGCCAGTCCGGGAGGGCGGGGAGCGAGCCCGTCGCCACGAGGAGCCGGTCGTAGGGCACCGCCCCGCCCTCGTGGAGCGTGAGGACGCGGGCAGCGGGGTCGAGGGCGAGGGCGCGGTCGAGGACACGGTCGATCCGGTTCTCGTCCCAGAACCGGCGCTCGTAGAGGTGCGTGTGGGCGCGCGCGAGCACGCCCATGTAGACGTACATCAGCGCCGTCCGCGAAAACGGGTCCGCGGTCTCGTCCGAGATCATGGTGACGCGGGCGCCGGGGTCCCCCTTCCGCACGTGGCGGGCCGCGGCGACGCCGGCGATCCCGTTTCCGACGATGACAGCGTGCATGGAAATGCGGTACGGGGTACGGGGTACGGGGTACGGGGTACGGGGTACGGGGTACGGGAAGATGACCGCCCCGCCCCGTCGGCGCCACAGGGCGGGGCGGAACGGGCGGGGCGGGCGCTCCTCCCCGCTTCCTACTTCTCAGCTCCCCCACCCCGCCCCCGGCCGCTAACGGGGCCGTGCCCGTCGGAGCACCGGAGCCCGTAGCACGCCGCCGACCCGCCCGCGCGCGTTAGCCGGCGACGGTGACCGCGAGCTTGCCCACGTAGTGCGCGTCGAGCGCCCGCAGCGCCTCGGGGACGGCGTCGAGCGGGAACGCCTCGGCGACGTGGACCTGGAACGGCGGGAGACCGTCGCCCGAAGACCGGACCAGGTCGTTGATGGCGTCGAGCGACAACGTCGCGTTGTGCGCCTGCCCGTGAACGCCCTCGGGCACGTCGGGCACGGGCCGGACGCCGTTCGGCCATGTCATGCGGCCTCCGTCCTTGATCTCCGCGAGCGCCGCGTCCAGCGTGCCCCCGTTCGTCAGCACGAGCGCGGCGTCGAGCCCGTCCGGCGCGAACCGCCGAGCCGCGGCGGCGACGTCGGCCGTCCTGCCGTCGACCGACGCGTCGGCGCCGAGCGCCTCCACAAGGGCCACGCCGTCGGCGCCGGAGGCGACCGCGAGCACGCGCGCACCCATCCGCTTCGCGAATTGGAGCGCGAGGTGGCCCACGCCGCCGCTCGCGCCGTACACCATCAGCGCCTCGCCAGACTGGAGGTCGAGCGCTCCGCTCAGCCCCCCCATCGCCGTCGCCGCGTCGACGCCGAGCGCGCCGGCCTGCGCCAGCGGGAGCGCGTCGGGCAGCGCCGCCACGTGGTCTTCGAGGGCGAGCCCGTACTCGGCGAAGAACCCGCCGGTCTCGTTGACGGTCCCGATCGCCCAGACCTCGTCGCCTGGACGGAACCGCACCACGTTCTCGCCCACGGCGACGACCGTCCCGGCGCCGTCGGAGCCGAGGACGAGCGGGAAGCTCGGGTGGGCGCCCGCCCTCTTCGCCATCGACCCGCTGCGGACGTTCGGGTCCCACACGCCGACGCCGGCCGTGTGGACTCGGAACACGAGCTGGTCCGGCCCGGGCTCGGGGACCGGCAGCGTGTGGACGGTGATCGGGCCGCCAAACTGGTCGATCGCCGCGGCGCGCATGGAGGGCATCAGGGTACAGGAAGGGGACCACGTCCTACCACGCCTCGGCCCTGCGGTTCGCCCGCCCGCCGGTGTCCGGGACCTCTACCCGGCGCCTTTCTCGACGCGATCTCACGGGCGCCCCCGAACTCGGCCTCGTGAGAGGTCGTCGTCCGCTTGCCCCTGCTCCACCCCGCCCTCGGGCCTCTCCTACGGGGCCGTCCGGCCGCCCCGCCACTCGGCCGCACGCCCCGCCCCACCTGCGCCACCATGTCGACCCCCGCTGAGTTTTCCGGCTTCGTGCGCGTGCGCGGAGCGCGCGAGCACAACCTCAAAGACCTCTCCGTCCAGGTGCCGCGCGACGCGCTCGTCGTCTTTACCGGCGTGTCCGGCTCGGGCAAGTCGTCGCTCGCCTTCGGGACGCTCTACGCCGAGGCGCAGCGGCGCTACCTCGAGTCGGTCTCGCCCTACGCCCGCCGTCTGTTCAACCAGGTGGGCGCGCCCGACGTGGACGCCGTCGAGGGCCTGCCGCCGGCCGTAGCCCTGCAGCAGCAGCGCGGCGCGCCGACCGCGCGGTCGTCCGTGGGCAGCGTGACGACGCTCTCCAACCTAGTCCGGATGCTGTACTCGCGCGCCGGGACCTACCCGCCAGGCCTGGACGGGACGTACCCGAACGGACCGGACATCATCTACGCCGAGGGCTTCTCGCCCAACACGCCCGAGGGCGCCTGCCCCGAGTGCCACGGCCAAGGCGTGGTCTACGAGGTCACCGAGGCGTCGATGGTCCCGGACCCGTCGCTCACCATCCGCGAGCGGGCCGTCGCTGCGTGGCCGCAGGCGTGGGGCGGCCAGAACCAGCGCGACATCCTGGTGACGCGCGGCGTCGACGTGGACGTCCCGTGGCGCGACCTGCCGGAGCCCACGCGCGACTGGATCCTGTTCACCGACGAGCAGCCGGTCGAGCCGGTCTACCGGGGCCGGAGTTTCGAGGAGACGCGGCAGGCCGTGGAGCGTGGGGACGAGCCGAACTACATGGGCACCTTCAGCAGCGCCCGGCGGCACGTCATGCACACCTTCGCCAACACCGAGAGCGCGGCCATGAGGCGGCGGGTGCAGGCGTACATGATCGCGGCCGAGTGCCCGCTGTGCCACGGCAAGCGGCTCCGGCCCGAGTCGCTGGCCGTCACGTTCGCCGGGCTCGACGTCGCCGACTTTTCGCGCCTGCCGCTCAAGGAGGTGGCCGCCCTGCTGCGCCCCTACGCCAGCGGCCAGGGGAGCGGGAAGCACGCCCAGGACCACCCCGCCCAGGCCCTCGCCCGGCAGCGCCTGACCGAAGACCTGGTCGCTCGGCTGGACGTGCTGCTGGACCTGGGGCTGGGCTACCTCCAGCTGGAGCGCTCGACGCCGACGCTCTCGCCGGGCGAGCTGCAACGGCTGCGCCTGGCCACGCAGCTGTACTCCAACCTGTTCGGCGTGGTGTACGTCCTGGACGAGCCCTCGGCCGGGCTGCACCCCGCCGACACCGAGGCGCTGCTGGCGGCGCTCGCCAGCCTCAAAGCAGCGGGCAACTCGCTGTTCGTGGTGGAGCACGACCTCGACGTGATCCGCCAGGCCGACTGGCTGGTGGACGTCGGGCCGGGAGCCGGGGAGCAGGGCGGGGAGGTCCTCTACAGCGGTCCGCCCGAGGGGCTGCGCAACGTGGAAGGCTCCCAGACCGCGGGGTACCTGTTCCGCGCCGCGCCCCACGAGAAGCGCCCGCCGCGCGCGCCCTCGGGGTGGCTGGAGCTCAGCGGCGTGACGCGCCACAACCTCCGCGACCTCAGCGTCTC
Organism: Rubrivirga litoralis; assembly: GCF_031846415.1. NCBI lineage: Bacteria > Pseudomonadati > Rhodothermota > Rhodothermia > Rhodothermales > Rubricoccaceae > Rubrivirga > Rubrivirga litoralis. The sequence continues at coordinate 12,563 of NZ_JAVRHT010000038.1, forward strand.
GTTCCCGCTGGGCGTGCTGACGTGCGTGACCGGCGTCTCGGGCTCGGGCAAGTCGACGCTGGTCAGCCAGGTGCTGGCCGAGACGCTGGCGGCTCGCCTCGGCCAGAGCGGCGGGCCGTCGGAGACGGGCCCCGCCGACGAGGGCGACCTCGAGGACGCTCAGCCACCGGGCGCTGCCGCGAGCCTGGAGGGCGACGTGGGCTCGCTGTCGCGCCTGGTGCAAGTGGACCAGAAGCCGATCGGCCGCACGCCCCGGAGCAACATGGCGACGTACACCGGCCTGTTCGACCCCGTCCGCAAGCTGTTCGCCGCCACGCCGCTGGCCCGCGAGCGGGGCTACAAGCCGGGGCGCTTCTCCTTCAACGTCAAGGGCGGGCGCTGCCCCCACTGCCAGGGCGAGGGGTGGGTGATGGTGGAGCTGCTGTTCCTTCCCAGCGTCTACGCGCCCTGCCCCGTCTGCCACGGCTCGCGCTACAACGCCGAGACGCTGGAGGTCCGGTACCGCGGCCAGACCATCGCCGACGTGCTCGCCATGACCGTCGACGACGCGTGGGACTTTTTCCGGGACGACGCGCCCGTCTTCCGCAGCCTCGACACCCTGCGCGAGGTGGGGCTGGGCTACCTCCGGCTGGGGCAGCCCGCCACGGAGCTCTCGGGCGGGGAGGCGCAGCGGGTCAAGCTGGCGACCGAGCTCCAGCGCGCGGGGCGCGGCCACACGCTCTACGTCCTGGACGAGCCCACGACGGGCCTCCACCCCGCCGACGTGGAGCGCCTGGCCGCTCAGCTCGCACGGCTGGTCGACGCCGGGCACACCGTGCTCACCGTCGAGCACGACATGCAGCTGGTCGTCGGCAGCGACTGGGTGATCGACGTCGGCCCCGGCGCGGGCGACGAGGGCGGCCGGGTGGTGGCGCAGGGGACGCCTCGGGAGGTGGCGCAGGCGCCGGTCAGCCAGACCGCACCGTACCTGGCGCAGGCTCTGGGCGGGGCGGGGTCGTAGGGAGAGGGCCGGTCCGAGGTGGCGCCGTAGGCGGTCGCCCAGGGTTCGAGCGCACGGCGGCGGGGGCACAGCGGTGAGGCTGGGTCGCCGGACGGGACTTGGCGGAGCGTCTACGAGGGCGCCCGCCCCGCCCGAACGGTGCACGGGCGGCCGTCGTTGGCACCGTCCCCTCTGGACGCGCCCCTCCCCGCATGACGTACGGCATCACCGGCAACACGACGAAAGACGCGCTCTGGGAGCCCGTGACCGCGCTCACGCGGTGGCTCCACCGCAAGGGGATCGCGTTCCGGCTCCACGCCGACGTCGCCGAAGGCCTCGTCGCGCGCGGCCTGGTCGACGACGCGTTCGCCGCCGAGCACGGCTCGGACGACGTCGCGGCCGACGCCGACGTCCTGCTCTCGTACGGGGGCGACGGCACGCTCCTGCGCTCGGCGCACCGGGCCGAGGGGACGCCGATCCTGGGCGTCAACATCGGCCGGCTCGGGTTCCTGACGAAGGTGGAGGTCGCCGACGTCGAGCATGCCGTCGAGCTCCTCGAAGCCGGGGCGTTTGGGGTCGAGAGCCGGATCACGCTGGCCGTCGAGGTCTCGGGCACCGGCCGCGCGGGCGGGGCGGCGGACGGACCGGCGCTCGCCGACCTCCCTGCGTGGGCGCTCAACGACGTCGTCGTCGACAAGTCGGGCACGACGAGCATGATCCAGGTCGAGGCGACCGTCGACGGCGCCCACCTCAACACGTACTGGGCCGATGGCCTCGTCGTGGCCACGCCGACCGGGTCGACGGCCTACGCGCTCTCGGTGGGCGGGCCGATCCTGGTGCCGGGCGCGGACGTCATCGTCGTGGCGCCCATCGCCCCGCACACGCTGACCGCCCGGCCCATCGTGCTCCCGTGCGACGCCGAGCTCGTGCTCCGGGTCGAGACGCGGGGCCACCCGTTCGCGTTCGCCGTCGACGGCACGTCGACGCTGCTCGACGGCGGCGGCGACGTGGTCGTCCGCGTCCGCCGGTCGGACCACGCCGTCCGCCTCGTGACGCTCCCCGACCGCGACTACTTCTCGACCATCCGCGAAAAGCTGTCCTGGGGGCAGGCGGGGGTGTTTTAGGAGGGATCGAGGGATGCGGGATAGAGGGATGAGCGGGCGCTACAGGCCGCCCCGCCCTCTGCTCGTGCCCGATTCCTCCCGCCCCTCTCTACACCAAAACGCCCCCGCTTCCTGCGAAGCGGGGGCGTCGGGCGACCCGGACGAGACTTGAACTCGCGACCTCCTGCGTGACAGGCAGGCGTTCTAACCAACTGAACTACCGGGCCAGCGGGGTGCGACCAAACTACGGCCCCCATGTGGGCGGGGGCGAGCGGGGTGGCCGCTCCGCCGGATCTTAACCGTGAGGCCGCGATCCGGGCGGGGTGGTCGAGGGCGGACTTGAACCGCCGACACACGGATTTTCAGTCCGTTGCTCTACCAACTGAGCTACTCGACCCGCTCTGCCTAGCGCCGGTGACGCCGGGCGGGGCTGACGAATATACGCGGCGGCCGGCGGATTCCACCACCGGCCACCGCGCCGAGACTCGGTGAAGAGGGCAGCGGGCAGCGGGCAGCGGGCAGCGGGCAGCGGGCAGCGGGCAGCGGGCAGCAGAAGATCACCGCCCCGCCCTTTGGGTCCGTCCGTGGCGTGGGCGGGGTGGCCGTCGTAGCGCCGTTGCATGCGATGCCGTCAGGCCGAGACGTCTGGGGCCGCCCCGCCCTCAAAAACGTAGCGGCCCAGATTCGTAGGGACACTACGCGTGGTGTCCGCATGGGGGCACAATGCCCGCCCCGCCCACGGCACGGGCGGGGCGGATGCCGTAGCGCCGTCCCCTGCAACGGCGCCTGGGAGGAGCGGCGCCGTGCAGGACCGCCCCGCCCGTAGCCGAGCAGGGCGGCGACGGGCGGGGTGGGTCAGAAAAAATGATCCGGGGGGTTGCGCTCGCCCCCGATCTACTATACAATTAGTACGAACCGACCGAAGCTCTATGAGAAACCCCCTCACCCCGCTCGGCGGGACCGAAATGGAGGTGCTCCGCGAGGTCTGGGCGCTCGGCCGCGCGACGGCCCGCGACGTCCACGACCGCATCTCCGCGCGCCGCCGCCTCGCCTACACCACCGTCATGACGGTGATGAAGAACCTGGCCGACAAGGGCTACCTCCAGTACGAGCCCGAGGGGACGGCCTACGTCTACTCGGCAGCCCGCCCGCCCGAGGAGGTCCAGGGGACCGTGCTCTCGGGCATCCTCGACAAGGTGTTCGGGGGCTCGGCCCGCGACCTCGTCCAGACCCTCGTGGACCAGGGCTCGCTGAGCGAGGCCGACCGCGCCGACCTCCGCCGGATCGTCGACCGCCTGGAGGACGACCCCGCCCCGCCCTCCGATGCCTGACGCCGCCACGCTCGCCAGTTTGGGCGGGGCGGCGCTAGGGTCGCTCTGGCTCCCCGTCGCCGCCTGGACCGTGCTCGCGCTCATCATTGAGGGCGCGCTCCGCCTGACGCGCGCCGAGGCCGCCGTCGGGCTGCCCGTGCGCGGGGCGGCGCTCGCCGCGCTGCCCGTCGCGCTCGCCGTGCCGGCCGCTCTGGGCGCGTGGGCGCCCAACGTGCCCGTCGCGCTCGCCGCCTTCGCCCCGCCCGCCGTGACGTGGCTGCCCGAGGTCGTCGTCGGGGGCGGGGCGGCCGCACCCGCCCTCGTCGCCCCGCCCGCCGGGCTCATCGCCCTGGGCGTGCTGACGGCGCTGGCCCTCGCCGCGAGCGTCGTCGCGCTCGTGCGGGTCGCCGGCGGCGCGCTGCGCCTGGCCCGCGTGCGGCGCGCCCTCCCCCCCGCCCCGCCCGCCGTCGCGGCGGCCCTCGACGCGGCCCGGCAGCGGGCGGGCGTCGGGCGGCCGGTCGCGGCCGTCGAGGCGCCGCCCGGCGCGGCCCCGTTCACGGTCGGCTGGCGGCGCCCAGTCGTGGCCGTGCCAGCCGACCTGGGCGGGGCGGCGCTCGACGTGGCGCTGGCCCACGAGCTCGCCCACGTCCGCCGGGCCGACTTCGCGTGGCACGCGGCGCAGCGCGCCGTCGCCGCCGCCTTCGTGTGGCACCCGCTCGCGCAGGCGCTCGGGCGCGGCCTCGACCTCGACCGCGAGCGGGCCGCCGACGCCGCCGTGCTCGCGGCCTGCCCGGGCCGCCGCCGGACCTACGCCGACCTCCTCCTCCGCTACGCCTCCCTCCCCGCCCCGCCCCTCGCGCTGGGGGCGGGGCGGGGGGATTCGTCCCTCAAAACCCGCATCGACGCCATGACCTGCACCCTCTCGCCCGACCGCGCCCGCCGCCTCGCCCGCCGCGGCCGCCTCGCCGGCCTCCTGACGCTCGTTCTCGCTGGCGGACTCGCGGCCATGACGGCTCCCCACCCCGCCCCGCCCGATCCCGCGGGCGACCGCGCGCTCGCCCCACCCGACACGACGGACGAGGTGTACGAGGTGGCCGACGTCCAACCCCAGCTCATCGGCGGGCTGGAGGGCCTCCAGGAGCGCCTCGACTACCCCGAGCTCCAGCACCAGGCGGGCGTCGAGGGCACGGCAGTCCTTCAGTTTATCGTGAGCAAAGAGGGAGCCGTGACGGACCTCCAGCTGCTCCGCTCGACGGGCAACGACGGCCTGGACCAAGCGGCGGCCGAGGCCGTCCGCGAGGCGCGGTTCGAGCCCGGTATGCAGGACGGGCAGCCCGTCCGCGTCCGGTTCGCCGTCCCCGTCACGTTCCAGCTTGAGGGCGGGGCGGCCACCCCGCCCGTGCCCGAGGCTGGCGCCGACGGCGTCTACAACGTGGCCGAGGTCCAGCCGGAGCTGGTCGGCGGCCTGGAGGCGCTCCAGGAGCGGGTCGTCTACCCCGAGGACGCCAGGGCCGAAGGCGTCGAGGGCCAGGTGGTCGTCCAGTTCGTCGTGACCGAGGCGGGCGGGGTGGCGGACCCGGCCGTGCTCCGCTCGCCGGACGACCGGCTGAGCGCGGCGGCGCTCGACGCCGTGCGCGGTCTCCGGTTCGAGCCCGGCCGCCAGGGCGGGGAGGCGGTGCCGGTCCGGTTCGCGGTCCCCATCACGTTCCGGCTGCCGGCCGGCGAGGACCAGGGGATGGCGCCGGGCGAGGTCCGCTACTGGGGCGTCGACGTGTCCCGGCTCTCGGGCGGGGCGGAGATCGAGCGCCGCATCCGCTCACTGCCCTCCACGCTCGCTCAGGAGAACGCGGCGGGGGGGACAGCGGAAGTCCGCTACACGATCGGCGCCGACGGCGTCCCCTACGACATCGACGTCGTCAGCGGGGGCGGGCCGCTGCTGGACGCGGCCCTCGCGATCGTACGGGCTCCCGCGTTCCACACGGCCGAAGGCGCCCGCCCCGGCCTGGGCGGCACCTGGACGGGCACGTTCGGGCTGAACTACCAGCGCCCAGGCTGAGAGAGCACCCCGCCGCCCCGCCCTCACCTTGGGCGGGGCGGTGTACTTTGACGCCGGAAGCCAGGGGTGCCGTCCCCAGCCCGCCTCGTGCGGGCGGGGCGGCTGAGACAGACCCTCCGCACCTGATCCGGCTCGTACCGGCGTAGGGAGCGCTTCACGCCCGCCGAGCACGCGCGTGCCCGGGCGGGGTGGCCCCGGGAGCTTCCGCCTACTCCCACCCCGCCCCGCCCCCATGACGCGCCTCCGCATCGGCCTCGAGTGGTTCCTCAACCCGGACCACGTCCCGTTCCTCCTCGCCCAAGACCGCGGCTGGTTCGCCGACGAAGGGCTAGAGATCGAGCTCGTCGAGCCCGAGGAGCACCTCGACGCCGTCGAGGCCATCGAGCGGGGCGAGCTCGACGTGGCCGTCACCGAGCCGCTCCACCTCGTCGAGGACCGGGCCGAGGGCCGGCCGTGCGTCGGGTTCGCTCGCTTCCTCCACACCAACGGCGGCGTGATGGCGAAGGCCGAGATCGCCCGCCCGCGCGACATGGCGGGGCGGCGGATCCAGTACCCCGGCGCTCCCGGCCCCGGCGGACCCGCCATCGTCGCCACGATGGTCGAGGCCGACGGCGGGCCGACCGGCACCGAAGACGGCTACGGCCGCGTCAACAACTCGTTCTACCACACCGACGCGCTCGCCGAGGACAAAGCCGACGTGGCCACGCTCGTGTTCCACAACTTCGAGATCGTCGAGGCCGAGCACCGCGGGCTCGACGTGCGAATGTTCGCGCTCAAGGACTGGGGCGTCCCCGACTTCTGCCAGCTCATCCTCATCGCGCACCCCGACGCGCTCGCCGAGCGGCGCGCGGCGTTCGAGGCGCTCGTCCGCGTGCTCCGGCGCGGCGTCGACGCCGTCAAGCAGGCGCCCGAGGCCGCCCGCGCCGTCTACTTCGCGCACACCGAGACGGACGCCGGCGACGCCCTCACGCGCGCCATTTACGACGCGACCGTCCCCTGCTTCACGCACGACTTCTCGATGAGCGCCGACTACTACCGGCAGCTTGAGGCGTGGATGCACGAGCGCGGCCTCATTGACGAGACGCCGGGCGCCGACGCCTACTGGACGAACGAGCTCGCGCTGTAGCGCCCCGCCCCGCCCCGCCCGGGCGGGGTGGCACAGGGAGGCCTGCCTGCTGGACGGAGGCGCCGAGCGCGACGCGAGGGCGTCTCGCCTCGCCCTACCGCCCCGCCCGGACCCGCTCCACGGGGCGGGGCGGCCCCAGGACGCTCGTCCGCCCCGCGGCCTCTGCGAGCGCGAGCTCTCGGTCTTCGGCGTCCTGGGCGCGCACGATCCGCCGCGCGCGCCACGTGACGAACAGGAGCCCAGCCGTCACGAAGAGGGCCAGGTAGAAGCGGACGTCGTTAAAGTCGAAGCCGTCGGGGAGCATGGGGGCGGGGTGGCGGTGGAGCAGCAGCGGTACGCGGCCGCCCCGCCCAGGTTACGCCGCCCCGCCCGGCGCGCCTCGCGTCCACCCCGCCCCACCATGGGCGGGGCAGTCTGGTGGGGCAGTCTCAGAGCGGGGCGGGGTGGTCTACTCGCGGCCCGGCAGGTGCAGCTCCGTCGGGTCCGCCGTCGCCGCGCGGAGCGTGCCGCGGCTGATGATCGTCGCGCCCTTGTTGCCGCGGTTGGTCACCTCGAACTTGGTCGTGCGCACGATCTCGGTGCGGCCGCGGCTGGTCTCGACTTCGAGCCCGCGCCGGGCGGCCTCCGACACGGCCATCCCGAGCACGCGGTCGTCCGCCCCGCTCAGGCGCATGGCGATGACGCCTTTGGCTGCGCTCTTGAAGACCGGCACCTGCGGGACTGGGAAGATGAGCGCCCGGCCCTGCCGCGACGCCAGGCACACGTTCTCGGACCCCGCCGCGACCTCGGCGCCGATCACGCGCTCGCCCGACTTCACGCGCATAAAGACGCGGCCGTTCTTGTTCGACGGCTCCACGAACGTCTCGGTCTCGAAGCGGACCGCGAGCCCGTCTGAGGACACGGCGACGATGTACGGGCCGGCGACGACGTTGTCGCCCACGGGCGCGCCGTCGCCCGCGAACAGCTCCGGCTGCGGCTCGCCGTCGACTTCGGGGACGCCCGTCGGGAGCACGCGGTCGTCGAACGAGACCACGCCCACGACCGTCTCCTTGTCCGCGAAGTCGAAAAACTTCTGGACCGGGTCGCCATAGCCCGTCGTCTGCGGGAGGTCGTCGACGCGCATCGTGTAGCACCGCCCGGCCGACGTCAGGAACCCGGCGGTCGCGCGCGTCGACGCCGCGAGCGCGTAGAGCACGCGGTCGCCCTCGCGCACGCGGATCGCGTCGAGGTCGGTGTAGGACCGCTGCCGCTTGACCCAGCCGTCGCGCGTCACGATGACGTAGACGTCCTCCTTCGTGATGTAGTCCTCGGCCGAGTACTCGACGACGGCGTCCGGCCCGGAGACGGCCGTGCGGCGCTCGTCGGCGTACTGCTTTTTGACGTCGCGGAGCTCGCGGCGGACCATCTTCCACCGCCCCGCCTCGTCGGCCAGGAGCGCGCGGATCTCGGCCGCCCGGGCCTCCTTTTCGCGGAGCTCCTTGAGGATGGCGTCGATCTCCATCCGCGCCAGCCGGTAGAGCTTGATCTCGAGCACGGCGTCGGCCTGGTCCTCGTCGATCCCGAAGCGGTGGCGGAGCCGGCCGTTCGCGTCCGCCTTGTTCTTCGAGGCGCGGATGAGCGCGATCGCCTCGTCGAGCGCGTCGAAGATGACGGCGAGCCCTTCGAGGATGTGGATCCGCTTTTCGAGCGCGCGGAGCTCGTGCGCGAGCCGCCGCGTGACCACGTCGAGGCGGAAGTCGAGAAAGTGGCGGAGCGCCGTCCGCAGGTCCACCTTCTCGGGCGCCGCGACCTCCGGATTGTCCGTCGGCACGAGCGCCGTCATGTTGACGTGGAAGCGGCTCTGGAGCGGCGTGTGCTTGAACAGGTACGCCATCGCGGCCTCGGCGCTCGCGCCCCGCTTCAGCTCCAGCACGATGCGGACGTCCTCGGTCGACTCATCGCGGATGTCGACGATCTGCGGGACCTTCCCCGCCCGGATGTGGTCGGCGATCTTCTCGATGAGGTCGGCCTTCTGGGTCGCGTACGGGATCGAGGTCACGACCACGCGGCTCTTCCCCTCGGTCTCGAACTCGCCCCTTAGATCGACGGCGCCCTCGCCGGTCTCGTAGATCTTCGCGATCTCCTCGGGCGTGTTGAGGATGCGCCCGCCGGTCGGGAAGTCGGGTCCCTGGACGTACTGCAGGAGCGTGTCGACGCGCGCGTTCGGGCTCTTGAGCAGCGCCAGGGCCGCGTCGACGACCTCGCCCAGGTTGTGCGGCGGCACGTTCGTCGCCATCCCGACCGCGATCCCGGTGGCCCCGTTGACGAGGAAGTTGGGGGCCGTCGCCGGGAGCACGACGGGCTCGAAGAGTTGGCCGTCGTAGGTCGGCCGGAAGGGGACCGTGTCCTGGCGGATCTCGCGGAGCAACTCGGCGCCGAGCGGCCGCAGCCGGGCCTCGGTGTAGCGCATGGCCGCGGCCGCGTCGCCGTCGAGGCTCCCGAAGTTGCCCTGGCCGTCGACGAGCGGCGCGCGGAGCGACCACGTCTGGGCCATCCGCACCATGGCGTCGTAGATCGCCGTATCGCCGTGCGGGTGGTACTTGCCCATTGTTTCCCCCACGATCGTCGCACTCTTTCTGTGCCTAGATTCCGGCGTCAGCCGGAGCCCCGTGTACATCGCGTACAGGATCCGCCGCTGGACCGGCTTCAGCCCGTCGCGGACGTCGGGGAGCGCGCGGCTCGTGATGACCGAGAGGGCGTAGGTGAGGTACCGCTCCTTGGCGGTCTCGTGGAGCGGGATCGTGTCGACGACGGGCATTGGCGTGCGTGTCCGGGGGATGCGCCAAAGTACGAGGCCGGGGTGACAGGGCGCGTCATACGCCGCCCCGCCCCGAGGCAGACGCACGGCGGCTGTCTGATGCGGCCCCGCGTCCTGCCGGTCCTGCCGGAGGGCGGGGCGGTCGGCCTCGCGCCCTGTTCTGCGGGCGGGGCGGCCGGGCACGGTCCGTGCGCGCCTCACGCCGCCCCGCCCTGCGTCCGTGTCCACACGCTGGCTCCTGCTCGCTCTCCTCGCCGGTTGCCAGCCCGAGGCGCCGTCGCCAGCCGCCCCGCCCGCGGCCGCCGAGCGGGACGCGGCGCCGGCACCCGCCCCGCTCGATCTGTTCGCCCGCGGTCCGCGTGGCGAGCCGGTCGCGGCCGACTCGTTCCGGGCGCTCGCCGCCGCCGCCGACACGGCGGGCGGGGCGGTGGCGCTCCTGGGCGGGGCGGGCACGTTCCACGGCGACGAGGTCGAGGTGCAGACCGGCGAGCGGTGGCAGGGGCTCTACCCGACGCTGGGCGGGGTGGCGCTCCGGTCGTTCGCCGTCCGCGTCGAGACGGTCCGGGACGAGGTCGTGGACGACCCGGGCGGCCCGCCCACCGGCCGGCGCGTAACGACGCCGTTCTCGACCGTCGACGCGTGGGGCTCCGTCGAGGACGACGCCCTGTTCCTCGTCCGACCACCCCGCCCGTTCGCGGACGGGCCGGCGCCGACGGCGTTCGCCGGGCGGTGGCCGCTCGCGTCGGGCGAGATCGGCCTGAGGCTGGGCGGGGCGGCCTACGTGCTGAGCGTGGTCGAAGGCCCGGAGGCCGTGGGCGCGCCCGAGCCCGTCCGCCCCGCCCGCGTCGCCGTGCTGTCGGCGGGCGGGGTGGGGCAGCCCGTCGCGCACCTCGTCGGCGACGGCCGCCCCGCCCTCTTGTGGGCCGGGGATCTGGACGGCGATGGCCGGCTCGACCTGCTGCTGGACGAGGCCGACCACTACGTCGTCTCGCGGCCCGCGCTCTACCTGTCGAGTGCCGCCCCGCCCGGCGCGCTCGTCGGGCGGGCGGGGCGGCACCGCACGAGCGGCTGCTGAGGCGCCGCCCCAGGCAGCCCACCGTCCGCGGCCGTAGGGACACGCCCACCCCCGCCCGTCCCCTGACGGCGGGCACGGGAGAGCCACCGGACAGGGCGTCCGGCGACGCCCGACATCGCCGTGGGCGGGGCGGATCGGCGGGCAGGGCGGCAACCGGCGTGGGCGCGCGCCGGTACCTCCGGCCCCCTCTCTCCCACCCCGCCCCCAGTGTTATGGGCCTCTTCAGCCTCAACCTCAAAAGCTTCGACGACCTCTACGTCGCCCAACTCAAGGACCTCTACAGCGCCGAGTCGCAGCTCGTCGACGCGCTCCCCAAGATGGCCGACGCGGCCGCCCACCCCGACCTCAAGCAGGCGTTCATGCGCCACCTCGAGACCACGAGGCGCCAGAAGGACCGGCTCGAGCAGATCGGCAAGAACCTCGGCAAGAGCCTCTCCGGCGAGACCTGCGAGGCCATGAAGGGGCTCGTGAAGGAGGGCCAGGAGATCATCGACGCCGACGGCGACGAGGCCGTCCGCGACGCCGGCCTGATCGCGGCGGCCCAGCGCGTCGAGCACTACGAGATCGCCGGCTACGGGACCGTCCGCACGTTCGCCGAGCGGCTCCGCCGCGACGACGACGCCCGACTCCTCGCCGAAACGCTGGCTGAGGAGGAGGCGACGGACGACTCGCTCACGCAGCTCGCCGAGTCCATCGTCAACCCGTTCGCCGCCGAGGCCTAGGCCATCCGCCCCGCCCCGCTCACGAGGGCGGGGCGGTCACGTTTTCACTTCCCCCACCCTCTCTCCCCACATGTTTTACCACGACAACAAGCTCCAGTACGAGGTCAAGGTCGACAAGCCGAACCCGCTCTTCGCCAAGGCCCTCCAGCAGGCCATCGGCGGCCAGGAGGGCGAGATGCGCGTGTGCCTCCAGTACCTGTTCCAGGCGTGGAACCAGCCGCCGTCGCAGTCGAAGTACCGCGACATGCTGCTCAACACGGGCACCGAGGAGATCAGCCACATCGAGATCCTGTGCACGGCCGTCGCCCTTAACCTCGAAGGCGCCCCGACCCAGGTCCAGGACGAGGCGGCCGAGAACCCGATGGTGGCCGCCATCCTCGGCGGGATGCAGCCGCGCCAGTTCCTCTCGGCCGGGCTGGGCGCGATGCCCGTCGACGCCAACGGCGGCCCGTTCACGGGCAACTACATCGTGGCGAGCGGCAACCTCGCCGGCGACATGTACGCCAACGTCATGGCCGAGTCGACCGGCCGCACGCTCGCGGCCCGGCTCTACCACATGACCGACGACGCGGGCATGAAGGACATGCTCCGGTTCCTGCTCGCCCGCGACACGATGCACCAGAACCAGTGGCTGGCCGTCATCGAGGAGCTGGGCGGGGTGGAGAACGTCCACCCGATCCCGGCGTCGATCCCCATGTCGGAGGAGCAGAAGGGGCCGCACGTCGAGGAGATGAACCTGAGCTACGCGTTCATGTCGACGCACATCGAGCCGCAGGACGACCCCGGCGCCCGCTACACGTCGGGCCGCTCGATCGACGGCAAGGGCGAGTTCTCGTTCATCCCGAAGATGGAGCCGCTCGGCGGCGAGCCCCAGCTCCCCGAGCCGCCGCCGTCCACGTTCGACGCGGCGACGCCGCAGGACGGGGCCAAAAGCGGGGCCGCTGGGCTGGTCCAGAAGGCGAAGGACGCGCTCTCCTGAGCCGCCCCGCCCGCCCTCGGTAGGCCCGCGCCGCCCCGCCCCCGCACGCCGGGGGCGGGGCGGCGCTCGTTTGGGCGAGGCGGTCGGCACGGGCTGTGGGCGGGGTGGTCGGTACGGGCCGTCGGTGTAGGCCGCGGGCGGGGCGGGGCAGCACGGGCCGTCAGTGTGGGGCGGGGCGGAGCGAGGCCGCAGGAGCAGCGGACCTAAGGGCGGGGCGGAGCGGGGCCTAAGAAAAGCCCTTGCCCTACAGGCGCTTCACGCTACCTTGACGGCGGCTCCCGAGCGCCCCACCCCGCCCCCGGCCCTATGCTCTTCGCTACCCGCGTCGCCCTCGCCACAGGGCTCCTCGTCCTGCTCGCCGCCGCCCACCCCGCCCGCGCCCAGGAGCGGGCGGTGACCGGGACCGTCACCGACGCCGAGACCGGCGCCCCGCTGGCCGGCGTGAACGTGGTGGCCGGGACGCCGCCGGTCGGGACGTCGACCGACGCCGACGGCGGCTACCGCCTGGACGTGCCGGCCGGGGCCGACTCGCTCGTGTTCTCGTTTATTGGCTACGAGCGGCTCGCCGTGGCCGTCGACGGGCGGGCGGTCGTCGACGTGGCGCTCGCGCCCGCGTCCCGGGTCTTCGACGACGTCGTGGTGACGGCGCTCGGAATCGAGCGCGAGGAGCGCGAGTTGGGGTACTCGGTCCAGCAGATCGACGCGGCCGACCTCCAGGAGGCCGACACCGGCAACCTCGTCTCGGCCCTCTCCGGCCGGGTCGCCGGTGCCCAAGTCATCGACACGGGCGGGGCGCCGGGCCAGGGAGCCCGGATCATCCTCCGCGGGATCACCTCGCTCGACCCGAACGCCGACAACCAGCCGCTCTTCGTCGTCGACGGCGTCCCCATCGACAACTCGACGGACTCGGGCGCCGAGGGGTTCAACTCGCGCGGGTTCTCGAACCGGGCCGTCGACCTCAACCCCAATGACGTCGCCTCGGTCAACGTGCTAAAGGGGGCCGCCGCCACGACGCTCTACGGGGTCCGCGCCGCCAACGGGGCCGTCATCGTGACCACCAAGCGCGGCCGCGCCGGGACCACGCGCGTCGAGGTCACGAGCGAGGTCGGGGCCGAGGGCGTCAACCGCACCCCCGAGGTCCAGCAGGTCTACACCCAGGGGTTCGGCGGCGCGTACGACCCCACGAGCTTCTGGTGCTGCTGGGGCGCCCCGATCGACGAGGCCCGCCAGGTCACGCCCGACCTCCAGTTCTACAACAACTGGGAGCAGGCGTACCAGACCGGCTACACGGTCGAGAACAACGTGAGCGTGTCGGGCGGGACGGACGCGGCCTCGTTCTACGCCTCGGTCGGGCGCCTCGACAACGGCGGCGTCCTCCCCTTCAGCGACTGGGCGCGCACCTCGGCCCGCCTGAGCGGGGCGGTCCAGCCGTCGGCGGCGTTCCGGTTCGGCGGCACGCTCAACTACGTCAACTCGGGCGGCGACCGCGTCTTCGCCGACCGCTTCAACGAGCGGCTCGTCTACTGGACCCCGAACCAGGACGTCGCCCAGTACATCAAGCCGAACGGGACCATGTTCGGGTACTACGGGAGCGACGACAACGTGGGCACGAACGCGCTCTACGACGCCCGTTTCGCGACCTACAACGACGACGTCGACCGCCTCATCGGGAGCGTCAACGCCGGCTACACCTTCGCCGAGGGCGTCGACGTGACGTACCGGCTGGGCGTCGACACCTACTCCGACTCCCGCTTCGAGACGCTCCAGGGGCCGCAGGGGATCGCGGGCGAGAACGCGCTGGACAGCGAGGGCGAGGTCGGCGAGACGCGGATCTCGAGCCGCGACCTGACCTCGACGCTCAACGTCTCCTTGTCGAGGCGGTTCGGCGACAAGCTCCAGGCCGACCTCCTCCTGGGCAACGACGTGTTTGGCCGGAGCTACGACCGCGTGAACGTGTCCGGCTCCGACCTCACGATCCCCAACTTCTACACCCTCTCGAACGCCCGCGACCTCACCACCAGCCAGTTCGTCCGCGACCAGCGGCTCGTCGGGCTCTACGGCGACCTCAAGCTGGCCTACGACGAGACCCTCTACCTCAGCCTCACCGGCCGGAACGACTGGACCTCGACGCTCCCCGTCGAGAGCCGCTCGTTCTTCTACCCGTCCCTGAGCCTAGCCTACGTGTTTACCGAGACGCTCGGGTCGTCGCCCGTGCTGGAGTTCGGGAAGGTCCGCGCCTCGTTCTCGCAGGTGGGCAAGGACGCCCCGCCCTACGCCACGAACGTCACGTTCGTCTCGCCCGGCGCCTTCCCGCTCGACGGCCAGACCGGGTTTACGCAGTCGGGCGTTCTGGGCTCGCCCGACCTCAAGCCCGAGCGGACCACGTCGTTCGAGGCCGGCGTCGACCTCCGCTTTCTCGGCGGCCGCGTCGGGCTCGACGCCACGTACTACAACGCGACGAGCCGGGACCAGATCATCCCGGTCCCGATCTCGAACGCGACTGGGTTCTCGCGCTTTATCACGAACGCCGGCTCGATCCGCAACACGGGCGTCGAGCTCGTCCTCAACGCGGCCGTCGTCGAAACCTCGGACGTCGGGTGGGACGTGACGGCCAACTTCGCCCGGAACCGGAACGAGGTCGTCGAGATCCGCGAGGGGATCGAGACCATCGAGGTCGGGAGGCAGTCCGGGTACGCCGGCAGCACCGCCTACCTCCGGCTCCTCCCGGACGCTCCGTACGGCGCCATCTACGGCACGAGCTACGCCCGCTACTACGCGCCCGGCGAGGACGCCGACCCGCTCGAGCTCGACCCCGACCGCCCGCTCCTTATCGGCGCCGACGGGTTCCCCGTCGTCGACCGGACGCTCCGCATCCTGGGCAACATGACGCCCGATTGGATCGGCGGCCTTCTCAACCGGGTCCGCTACAAGAACGTCGAGCTCTCGGCGCTCATCGACGTGAGCTTTGGGGCAGAGAAATACAGCCAGTTCAACAACTTTTTCGCCGCGTTCGGCATCCCCGAGTACACCCTCGACCGCGAAGACACGATGGTCTTCGAGGGCACGACGGCCGACGGGCAGCCCAACGCGCAGCCGGTCTACCTCGGCCAGGGCGCGGGGCCGGACGGCCGGGACTACGGGGCCGGCTACTACCGGAACACGTACCGGGCCTCGACCGAGAACTCGGTCTTCGACGCCAGCTACGTCAAGCTCCGCAACGTGAGCCTCGCCTACGGCCTGCCGGCCTCGCTCGTCGGCCGGGCGGGGATCGACCGCGCTCGCATCCGGCTGGCCGTCAACAACGTCGTCCTGTGGTCGCCCTACCCGTACTGGGACCCCGAGGTGACGTCGGCGGGGTCGGGCTCGAATGCGACCGGGTTCTCGGGCCTGGCCCACCCCGGCGTCGCCAGCTACACGCTCACGCTCGAGCTCGGGATCTGAGCCGCCCCGCCCAGCGGGCTCGCCCGCGCGGCGCCCCGCCCATCGGACCACCCCGCCCTCTCCGCTGCCCCATGACCGCGCGCCTCCGCCCCGCCCTCTCCGTCCTCCTCGCCGGCGCGTTCTTCGTGGCCGCGCCCGGGTGCGACGGGTTCCTCGACATCAACGAGAACCCCAACGAGCCGACGCAGGTGCCGGTCGGCGCGCTCCTCGCCAGCACGACGTTCGCGACGGGCGAGACCACGTTCGGCCTGGGCAACCTCACCGCGAACTACGTCCAGTACCTGGCCTCGCCCAACCGCGCCTCGGCCTCCGACGTCTACGAGCGAATCAGCCTCGACGAGACGTGGGGGAACCTGTACGACGTGATGGCCGACCTCAAGCGGCTCGAGGCCCAGGCCGCGGCGGAGGGGGCGACCGACTACGCGGGCGTCGCCCGGATCCTCCTGGCGTACCACCTCGCCTCGACGGTCGACGCGTGGGGGAGCGCCCCGTACTCGCAGGCCTTCGACCCGGTCGAGACGCTGAACCCGGCCTACGACGACGGCGAGGCCCTCTACAACGAGGTGTTCCGGCTCCTCGCGGACGGGATCGCCGCGCTCGAAGCGGGCGGCTCCACGCTCTCCCCCGGCGGCGACGACTTCGTGTACGGCGGCGACACCGACCTGTGGGTCAAGACGGCCTACGCGCTCCGGGCGCGCTACCTCAACCACCTGACCAAAACGGACGCGTACGACCCGCAGGCCGTGCTTGCGGCCGTGGACCGGGCCTACACGTCGGAGGCCGAGAGCGCGACGGTCGCGTACTTCGATGACGAGATCAACCCGTGGGCCGATGTCGCCATCGACAACGCGAACCTGTTCCTCGGCGGGTGGCTTTCGGAGCAGTTCGTCCAGGCCGTCGACGGGACCACCTACGGCGTGGTCGACCCCCGCATCGAGGCCTACACCGACTCGCTCGCCGACGGCTCCTACGTGGGGACCGTCAACGGGGCGGGGCGGGGTGGCGCCAAAGAGCAGGGCGAGCGCGTCGTGCTCACCACGAACACGTACTACGCCCGCCGGACCGCCCCGCTCGAGCTCGTGACGTACAGCGAGGTCAAGCTCGTCGAGGCCGAGGCCGCGCTCCGGGCCGGCCAGCGCGACCGGGCCTACGCCGCCTACACCGAGGCCATCCGCGCGCACATGGACAAACTGGGCGTCGGCGCCGACGCGGCGGCGGCCTACCTCGCGGCCCCGCAGGTCAGCGTGGGCGCCGCGGCGCTGACCTTGGACGACGTGTTCCGCGAAAAGTACAAGGTCCTGTTCCTGAACCCCGAGGCCTGGGTCGACGCCCGCCGCCACGACTACGACTACGAGGGGTTCGTGCTGCCGGCCAACGCCGAGCTCCCGGAGTTTATCCGCCGGATCGACTACCCGGACACCGAGTACAGCCGCAACGCGAGCAACATCCCGGAGGCCTCGCTGACGGACCGCATCTGGTGGGACCAGTAGCGGGCGGGGCGGCGAGCAGGCGCGCCAGCACGTAGGCGCGTGGGCGGGCGGCCAGCCTGGACCGCCCGCCCGTAGCGTGGGCGGGGCGGTGGCACGGCGGCGCGTGCGACGGGATCTGACGGCCCGCGGCGCAGACAGCACCGGCAGGCGGGGCGGCCGCCGCCTCTACCCCACCCCGCCCCGCCCTAGGCGGCGTTTCCGAGCGCGGCCGTGAAGTAGTCGTCGCCGCCGGGCTGCGGGTGGAGCGCGACGATTCCGGCCCGGGCCAGCGCCACGAGCGTCTTCGAGGCCCGCCACGGCGGCGCCTTCGTCATCCGCGCGTACTCGCGGACGGTGATCCGCTCGTGGCGTTCGAGGTACTCCAGGAGCGTCCGCTCAGCGTCGCCGAACGTGAACTGGGCGCCCTCGCCGCGGCCCTCGGCGCGCATGATCTGGACGGCCTCGCGGCTGGCCTCGACCGACTGGTCGGCCACGCGGACGAACGCCCGGCGCTTGGGGAGCGTCCCGTCCGGCCGGCGGTCGGGGAGCAGGACGTGCGGGCGGTCGAGGCTGGCGGGGACGTGGACGACGAGGACCTCGCGCTTCCGGCTCACGCGGACGGTCTCGAAGCCCAGGTCGATCTCGGGCAGGATCCGCTCGTGGAGCGCCTGCCCGAGCGCGTAGAACTCCTCATGGGCGTCTTTCAGCCCGAGGACCGTCCCGTCGTCGTCGACGCCGACGAGCACCTTGCCGCCGCCCGTGTTCGCGAGCGCGATCACCTCGCGGGCGATCCGCTCGGGGCGGGGCACGCGGTTCTTGAACTCGAGGTGCGCGCCCTCCCCCATCGCCGCCAGCCGCTTGAGGTCGTCGTGGGTCATGCCGGGTGGGAGGATGGTGGTGGGGGAACGGGCGGGGTGGAACGGCGGGCCGCCCCGCCTCCGCGCCCTCTCCGCCCCGCCCGTGCACGCGCGAGGGCTACGCCGCGGTTCCGTCGAAGGCCGGGCCGCGGGCGGGGTCCGTCTCCGGCGCGGCGCTCCGCGTCATGAGCGCCTCGACGGCGTCGCGCGGGGCGAGGCCGTCGAACAGGATGGACCACACGGCCTCGGTGATCGGCATCTCGACGCCGTGCCGGCGCGCGAGCGCGCGGACCGACGCCGTCGTCTGGACGCCCTCGACGACCATCGTCGAGTGGCCGAGCGCCTCGGCCCGCGTCTCGCCCCGCCCGACGCGCTCGCCGAAGGCCCGGTTGCGGCTGTGCCGGCTAAAGCACGTCACCACGAGGTCGCCCAGGCCAGCGAGTCCGGCGAACGTGTGCGCGTCGGCGCCGAGCGCGAGCCCGAGCCGTGTGATCTCGGCGAGCCCCCGCGTCACGAGCGCGGCCTTCGCGTTGTCGCCCAGGTCCAGCCCGTCGGACATCCCGGCCGCGACGGCCATCACGTTCTTGACCGACCCGCCCACCTCGACGCCGACGACATCGGGGTTCGTGTAGACGCGGAGGCTAGGCGTCATGAACAGGTCCTGGACGAACGCCGCGGTGTCCGGGTCGGGGAGCGCGGCGACGACGCTCGTCGGCCGCTCCTGGGCGACCTCCTCGGCGTGGCTCGGCCCGTAGAGCACGCCCACGCGGCCCGCGTCGGCGGCCGGGAGCACGTCGCGGAGCACGGCGCTCGTGGTCAGGAGCGTGTCGGTCTCGATCCCCTTGGCGACGGATACAATAACGGTCTCATTCTCGATCCGCCCCGCGAGCGGCGCCACGACGGCGCGGACCGACTGGCTGGGCACGGCGACCACCCACACCGCCGCCCCGCCCACGACCGCCTCCAGGTCCGACGACACCTCGACCGTGCGCGGGACGTCGGCGCCCGGGAGGTACGCCTCGTTCCGGCGCGTCCGCGCGATCTCGGCGGCGGCCTCCTCGCGGCGCGCCCACAGGCGGGCGGGGTGGCCGGCGCGGGCGAGGCTGATGGCCAGGGCCGTCCCCCAGCTTCCGGCTCCGAGAACGGCGGTGGGCGGGGCGGTGGGCATGACGAGCGGAGAGAGCGGAGAGAGCGGAGAGAGCGGAGAGA
>NZ_JAVRHT010000039.1:0-31094 GCF_031846415.1 Rubrivirga litoralis
GCACTCATCTCGAAATAATGTCCCAAGAGCAAGATCGGCGTCACGAGTTTGAACAAGCTCTCGGCGCCTTCGCCTCCTCCTTCGAATTAGTCTTCGACAACGATTGGGACGTGACGAAGGACCGGATCGCAGACGAACATTTCGTCTCCCCGAGCGGCACGTTTATCAACCCGAGCGTGGAGGACGAGCACAACAACTGGGCGAATCGAGGTTCGCTTCTAGCCGACTACCGGCGTTTGCGTGAGTTGATGGACGAGTACAACTCCGACGTGCGCTCCTGAGAGGCTGTTTGGGATCCCCCTCCCCCAGCGGGGGAGGGCCGGGGAGGGGGATCGGAATCGACTTACGGGCGGGGCGGTCGGCTCAACTCGCTGATCCGCGACGCTCAAGCGGACATCTCAGCCGGGCGCACCCGTCCGCTCCCGTGAAGCACCGTACGACGGCCGGTTTCTGGAAGCGATTCGACGCTCAACCTGAGCACCGTTCAGAAGCTGGCTCGGGAGAACTACCGGTTGCTCGAGAGCAACCCCAGCGCTCGCTCCGGGCGGGGCGGCAGACCTACCGCGCCAGCGCCGCCGAATCGTACGCCGCCCCGCCCCCGCACGTCCAGACCGTCCGGTACGGGAGCCCGAACGCCGTCCGCAGCTCGACCTCGGCGCGGTAGGCCTCGGCGGGTCGGCCGCCCGGCCCGCACGCCGGGTCCGGCTCCAGACGGACCACCCGGAGCCCGGTCGTGACGAGGCTCTCGGGCGGCCCGGCCGTGAGGCCTCGCGCCGCCTCGACCGCGAGCCGCGCCGCTTCCCGTTCGACCCCGCGCAAGCCCGGCGCGACGTCCGGCGCCGCACCGAGGCCTACCGCGAACACCCCGGATGCCAGAACGCTCGCCAGCGCGAGGAGTGCGCAGCCACCCCGCCCGCCCACGTCCGGGCGGGGCGGGGCGGTCACCGCGCGCGCGGCGGCGGCGGCACGAACTGGCCATCGCGCTTGACGACCGCCCCGCCCTTCATCACGAACGCCACGTCCTGCATCGCCGCCGCGTCCGCGAGCGGGTCGCCGGCGACGGCCACGAGGTCGGCGGCGAAGCCCGGCTGGAGCGAGCCCAGCTCGCCACCCCGCCCCAGAAGGTCGGCGGCGTTGACGGTCGCGAACCGGAGGGCCTCCATAAAGGGCACGCCCACCTCCTCCATGTAAGCGAACTCGTTCGCGTTCCGGCCGTGGCGGAACACGCCCGCGTCGGTCCCGAACGCGATCGGCACGCCGGCGGCGTAGGCGCGGCGGAACGTGTCCTGGATGAGCGGGCCGATTTCGAGCGACTTCTCGGTCACGCGCGGCGTGTAGTAGCCGGCGATCCGGGCCGAGTCGGCGACTGACTTGCCGGCGGTGATCGTGGGGACGAGGTAGACGCCCCGCTCGCGCATCATCCGCATGGTCTCGTCCGACATGTACGTCCCGTGCTCGATCGACGCCACGCCGCCGCGGATCGCCCGCTGCATGCCCTCGTCGCCGTGGGCGTGGGCGGCCACCTTCAGCCCGCGGTCGGCGGCCGTCTCGACGATGGCGCGGATCTCGTCCTCGGCAAAGTGCGGGCCGGAGCCGTCGCCCTGGAGCGAGAGCACGCCGCCGGTCGCCGTGATCTTGAGCACGTCGGCCCCGCGCTTGATGGCGATTCGCGCCCCACGCCGCGCCGAGTCGGCGCCGTCGACCACGCCGAGCGTCTCGGTCGGGACGCCCACGATGTCCTCGCGGTACGAGTTGGTCGGGTCGGCGTGGCCGCCGGTGATGGACAGGCTCTTGCCGGCCGTGAAGATCCGCGGCCCGACCACGTCGCCGCGGTTGACGGCGTCGCGGAGCGCGAGGTCGATGCCTTCCGACCCGCCCAGGTCGCGGACCGTCGTGAAGCCGGCGAGGACGGTCGAGAGCGCGTACTGCGCCGCCTTGAACGCCTTGTCGGCCGGGCTCAGGCGGAAGTCGTCGATGTAGCCGCC
The DNA here is from genome assembly GCF_031846415.1 of Rubrivirga litoralis. Lineage (NCBI taxonomy): Bacteria > Pseudomonadati > Rhodothermota > Rhodothermia > Rhodothermales > Rubricoccaceae > Rubrivirga > Rubrivirga litoralis. The sequence goes on from NZ_JAVRHT010000039.1 coordinate 1,986, forward strand.
GCGCCGGCTCTCGCTCGTCAGGTGCGTGTGCATGTCGATGAGGCCCGGCATGCACGTCGCCGCGCGCAGGTCGACGGCCTCGTCCGCCCCGCCCGCGGCGGTGTAGCCGGCCTCGACGGCGGCGACCACCCCGCCCTCGACGACGACGGTCCGCTCGCCCAGGGGCTCGTCGGAGGCGGCCGGGTCGAGGAGCGTCCCGCAGTGCACGAGCACGCGCGCGGGCGGGGCGGTCTGGGCGAGGGCGGGGGCCGCGACGACGGCGGCGAGGACGAGAGCGATAGCGAGGCGCATAGGACGGGGCGGGATGGTGGGAGCCGGAGTCTAACCCACGCCGCCCCGCCCTCACGGCCGAGGGCGGGGCGGATGGCCGAGGGCGGGGCGGCCAGGGCCGCCGGAGCGCGGACCTAGAGCACCGTGGAGGTAGGGACAGGGTGCTCGGTGCGAGGTACGCACGCGCCGAAGTCAGATCGGGCCGTACCCCGTACCCAGTACCCCGTACCCACCCGAAGGGTGCTCTAGTCGTTGGTGTCGCCCGAGACGGCCGCGGCGGCGAGCGCCCGGAGCGCCCCCCGGACCCTGTCGATCACCTCGTCGCTGTCGTCGAGGTCGTGACGCTCGGCGAGGTAGCCCGGGTCGTTGTAGGCGACGACCACGCGGCCGGCGGCGTCCTCATACACCAGCATCTTCTGCGGGAGATCGATCCCGACCGTCTGCTCGTCCTGCATGAGCGGCGTCCCGAGGGCGGGGTTGCCGAACACGACGAGCCGCGTCGGGCGGAGCTCCAGGCCGACCGACGCCGCGTTCGCGGCGTGGTCCAGTTCGGCCATGACCGTCAGGTTCGGGTTGGACTCGATGGCCGAGACGAGGCCGGCGTACGTCGCCCCGACGTCGTTCGCGCTCGTCGCGGTCACGACGCCCTCGTCCCGCGAGACCGGGCCGCCGCCGACCTCGACGTTTACCGTGCTGTCGCCAGCGGCCACGCCCGCGAAGGTTGCGAGCGCGCCGGCGATCCGGCCCAGCGTCTCCGCCCCGCCCACGCCGTGACGCTGGGCGAGGTAGTCGGTCGTGTTGTAGCCGACGACCGTCTGGCCCTCGGCGTCCTCGAACACGAGCACCTTCTGCGGGAGGTCGAGCCCGGCCTGCTGGTTGACCTGCATGAGCGGCGTCCCCAGCGCCGGGTTGCCGAACAGGACCACGCGCGTCGGGCGGAGGTCGAGGCCCGCCGAGGCCGCGTTCGCGGCGTGGTCGACCCGGGCGACGATCGACACGGGCGGGGCGGCGTCGAGGGCGTCGGTCAGCCGGCCGAACGACGTAGCCACGCCCGCGTCGCTCTCGGCCACGGCGAGCCCTGGGCGGTCGGGGAGGTCTGCGTCTTCGCCGTCGTCGGTGTCGCACCCGGCGGCGACGGCGAACAGACCGGCGAGGAGGGGGAGCACGAGGAGGAGGCGGAAAGGCATAGGTTTAACCCGGTGTGAGCCCGTCCTACCGTCGCGCGGCACGCGGGGTGCCTCCACCCCGCCCTCGCGCGCGGGGCCGCGCTCGTGCAGCGGCAAGAGGTCTCACGCGGAGTTGGAGTCAGGCGCTCGATTCGACAATCACCCCTGGCCCCTCTTGGCTGCGCCGTCGCTTCGCGGTGGCCAGGAGGGGGGACTCCTCCCACCCCGCCCCGCCCGGTTGAGACGCTGACAAAGCAGAAGACTCCTCGGCCCTGCGCTTAAGCCGCCGGCCGCTCGGGGAGCCGGGCCTTCGCGGGCAGCCGGGCGGGGCGGGGCAGCCGCGCCGCGACCGCCGCCGGGCGGACGGCCCGCGCCACGAGCACCGACGTCTCCTCGTCCTCAGGACGCCAGTTGAGGAGCACCTCCAGGACCGCGTCGCGCTCGGTGTGCTCCATGAGCCGCATGCGGAGCGCGCTCGCGCCGCGGTGGCCCTTGAAGTAGCCCCCGTACATCCGCCGCATCTCCAGCACCCCCTTCCGCTCGCCCAGCCACGCGCACTTGAGCGTGAGGTGCTCGGCGACGACGGCCACGCGCTCGTCCCACGAGGGCGGGGCGGGGATCTCGCCGGTGTCCAGGAGCGCGCGCGCGTCGCGGAAGATCCACGGGTTGCCGATCGCGCCCCGCCCGATCATCACGGCGTCGACGCCCGTCTCCTCGAACATGGCGCGCGCGCGCTCCGGCGTCGTCGCGTCGCCGTTGCCGATGAACGGGGTGTCGCGGAGGGCGGCGCGGATCTTGGGGAACCACTCCCAGCGGGCCTCGCCGCGGTACATCTGCGCCCGCGTCCGTGCGTGAACGGCGAGCGCGGACACGCCGGTCGCTTCGAGCATCCGGGCGACCTCCTCGATGCGGATCGACTCGTCGTTCCACCCCAGCCGCGTCTTGACCGTCACCGGCCGCGTGGCGGCCTCGACCACGGCCTGCGTGATGGCCTCCATCTTGCCCAGGTTGCGCAGGATGCCCGCCCCGCCGTCCTTGCAGACGACCTTCTTGACGGGGCACCCGAAGTTGATGTCGATGAGGTCCGGCCCCTGGGCGTCCGCGATCCGCGCCGCCTCGCGGACCTGCTCGACCTCGCCGCCGAAGATCTGGATGCCGACCGGCCGCTCCTCCTCGTAGAACTCGAGCTTCTGCACGGACCCGGCCGCCCCGTGCAGGAGGCCGCCCGACGAGATGAACTCGGTGTAGAGCATGTCCGCCCCGTACCGCTTGCAGATGAGGCGGAACGGGGGGTCGGACACGTCCTCCATCGGTGCGAGGAGGAGCGGGCGGGGGCCGAGGTCGATGTCGCCGATGCGCATGCCGTAACCTACGCGGGCGGGGCGGGTTGCTCGGTGAGAAACCGGCCGAATCGCCGCCGCCCCGCCCGCGCGCGCCGCGCCACCGCGTGCAACTCCACCCCGCCCGCGCCGTAGGGCGGGGTCTTTCTCTACCTCCCCATGTCGCTCGTCCTCGCCGCCTCGCTCGCCGGTCTCGCCAAGACCCTGCTGGTCACGCTCATCGCGGTCCTCAACGGCGTGCTCGCGCTCCTCGCCGCGCTGGCGACGTGGAAGACGTACCTCGCGATCGGGACGAAGGTGCTCCTGATCGCCCTGTTCTGCGTCCCGGTCCTGGGCATCCTGGTGTTCCTGGTGTGGGGGCAGCGCGTCGTGCGCGACAACCAGCGGTAGGCGGACCGCGCAGCAAGGCCGCGACAGAACCTCGGGGCGGGGCGGTCGGACTCGCCGGCCGAGCGGCCGCCGGCCTCGGCAGCTCCATAGGGAGCGCGGAGGGTGCTCCCCAGCCGAGCCGCGCCACCCCGCCCCGGCCCGCCTCCGTCAGCGTGGGCGGGGTGACGGACCGCGTCGGAGCCGCCCCCCCGCCCAAGCCGATTCCTCACGGGCGGGGCGGGCGTCTACCCCCCGGCTGCACCCGTAGCTTCGGCACCTCCCCGCCCCGGTCCGCGAATGCGCGCCATCGTCGTCGGGGCCGGCGACGTCGGGTACGACGTCGCCCGGCTCCTCTCCCTCCAGCGCCACGACGTCACCGTCATCGACACCGACGCCGACCGCGTCGCCGCCGTCCGCGAGACGCTCGACGTGCTCGCCATCGTCGGGTCGGGGACGAGCGCGACGACGCTCCAAGAGGCCCGCATCGAGGACGCCGACCTCGTCGTCGCCGTCACCGACGTCGACGAGGTCAACATCATCGCGTCGATGCTCGCCGAGCGCGTCGGCAAACCCGCCGACCTCACGACGACGATCGCCCGCGTGCGGAGCGCCGAGTTCACGGGCTCCGACTCGGTCCTCCGGCTCTCCGACTTCGGGATCGACCACCTGATCCACCCCGAGCAGTCGACGGCCAACGAGGTCGTCTCGCTGCTGCGACGGGCGGCGGCGACGGACATCATCGAGTTCTGCGGCAACCGGGTCCAGCTCGTCGGCATCCGCATCGAGCGGGACTCGCCGGCCGCCGGGCTCACGCTCGTCGACCTCGCCCGGCGCAGCCCGCTCCCGTTCCGGGTCATGGGCATCTCGCGCGGCGTGCGGACGATCCTGCCCTCGGGCGGGGCGACGATCCAGGCCGGCGACCAGGTGTTCGTGCTCGTCGAGACGGGCCGGGTCGCCGAGGCCGCCCGCGTGCTCGGCAAGGAGGCCGGACGGCTCCGCCACGTCATGATCCTGGGCGGGACGAGCGTGGGCGCACGCGTGGCCGCCGGGCTCTCGGGCCGCCCGCGCAAGGGGGGCGGGATGGAGGTCAAGGTCGTCGAGGCCGACCGCGCGCGGGCGCAGGCGCTCGCCGAGACGCTCGAAGGCGTCCTCGTCATCCACGGCGACCCCGGCGACATCGACCTGCTCGCCCGCGAGGGGCTCGCCGAGACCGACGCGCTCGTGGCCGTCACCGCCGACGAGGAGTCGAACCTCGTGTCGTGCCTCATGGCCAAGCACCTCGAAGTCCGCAAGACGGTCGCGCTCTTGTCCAAGAGCGCCTACATCCCCATCTCGCAGTCGATCGGGCTCGACGCCGCCGTCAGCCAGAAGCTGGCCGTCTCGCGCGAGGTGCTCCGGTTCCTCCGCGGCGCCCACGTCCGCTCGGTCGCCACGGTGCCCGGGCTCGACGCCGAGATCCTCGAGCTCGTCGCCGACCCCGGCGCGCCCATCACGCGCGCCCCGCTCGCGGAGCAGCGGCTCCCGAGCGGCGTGCTCATCGGCGCCGTCGTCGGCAAGCGCGTCGAGATCGCGACGGGCCAGACCGTCGTGCAGCCCGGCGCCCGCGCCGTCGTCTTCGCCACGCCCGCGCGTGTGGAGGAGGTCGAGCCGCTGTTTTCGGCCTAGCGACGTGGGGACCATGGGGACGAGCGACCGCGGACTCGGGATCGTCGGGCGGGGTGGCCGGGCTCTCCGCCCCGCCCCGCCCCAGGCCGCCCCGCCCCGTCCGTCTGGAGGCGAGCGCACTGGCGTTTCCCCTCACAAACTGTTTGATGGAGGTTCCCCCTCCCCCACCGGACGAGGGCCGGACCCAACGGCCGGGGAGGGGGACGGGCGCCGGAGCGGCCGCCGGGGGCGGGGCGGCGGATCCCGGAGGAGGACCGCCCCGCCCCTGCGAGTGCGGGGCGCTCGGGGCTACCGCTCTGACCCATCGCCCGTAACTCATCACCCGTCACACGCATGATCATCGACTGGAAAGCGGTCGTGGGCGTGCTGGGCGTGCTGCTCGTCGCCCTCGGCGTGTCGCTCGTCGCGCCGGCCGTGGTCTCGCTGGCCTACGGCGAAGCCGAGTGGTGGGGGTTCGCGGCGACGGCCGCCGCGTCGCTCGTCGGGGGCGGGGCGCTGTGGTGGGCGTTCCGGCCGCAGCAGGAGCTCCGCGTGCGCGAGGGGTTCGCGATCGTAGCCCTCGCGTGGCTCGTGCTGTCCCTCGTCGGCGCGCTGCCTTGGGTGATCACCGGCGTGCTCGCCGGCTATACCGACGCCTTTTTCGAGGTCATGAGCGGGTTCACCACGACCGGCGCCACGATCCTGGGCGGGGCGACGACGCCGGCCATCGAGGCGGTCCCCAACGGGTTCCTGTTCTGGCGGAGCCTCACGCACTGGCTGGGCGGCATGGGCATCATCGTGCTCACGATCGCCGTGCTCCCGCTGCTCGGCGTGGGCGGGATGCAGCTGTTCAAGGCCGAGGTGCCCGGCCCGTCGGCCGACAAGCTCACGCCGCGCGTGACGGAGACGGCCAAGCGGCTGTGGGCGATCTACCTCGCGCTCACGCTCGTCGAGGTGCTCCTGCTGCTCCCGGCCATGTCGCTCTTCGACGCCGTCAACCACGCGTTCGCGACGATGGCCACGGGCGGGTTCTCGACCGAGAACGGGAGCGTGGGCCAGTACGACTCGGCCTACATCGACTGGGTGATCACGGTGTTCATGGTGCTCGCCGGCATGAACTTCGCGCTCCACTACCAGCTCCTCCACCGGAACGTGACGGCGGTCGCGAAAAACGAGGAGCTCCGGGCCTACGGGGCCATCATCGGGCTCGCGACGGTCCTGCTCACGCTCGCGCTCTGGGCGCCCACGGGCGACCTCCTGTTCCACCCGGTCACGCTCGACGGCGAGATCGTGACCGAGCAGGTGGCCGCCGAGCGGACCGACGGCGAGGCCGTCGGCGACGAGCTCGCCACGCGCGACGGGGACCGGGCGGGCGGCGAGGACATCGGGGGCGGGGCGGACCTCGCCCCGGCCGAGGTCCGCGGGCGGACGGTCGTCCGCTACGACTCGTTCGGGGACGCCCTCCGCTACGGGGCCTTCCAGGCGGCGTCGATCATCACGACGACCGGATTCGGGACGGCGGACTACGAGTTGTGGCCGCCGCTGGCGCTCGTCGTCCTGTTCGCGCTGTTCTTCGTCGGCGGCATGGCCGGGTCGACGGGGGGCGGGGTGAAGGTGGTCCGCGTGGTGCTCATCCTGAAGAACGCGTTCCGCGAGCTCCGGCAGCTCGTCCACCCGCAGGCCATCCTCCCCATCCGGCTCGACCACCGCGTGGTCCCGGAGGGCATCATGCGGACCGTGCTCTCCTTCGTCGTCTTCTACGTCGGCCTCATCGGGCTGGGGACGCTGATCATGGGCGCCCTGGGGCTCGACATCTGGAGCGCGTTCAGCGCCACGTTCTCGTGCGTCGGCAACGTCGGACCGGCGTTCGGGGCCATGGGGCCGACCGAGAACTACACGCACGTGCCGGCGGTGGGCAAGTGGGTGCTCTCGCTGCTCATGATGGCGGGGCGGCTGGAGATCTTCACGGTCCTCCTGCTGTTCTCGCCGGCGTTCTGGAAGCGGTAGGGGAAGGCCGGAGTGCCCGCCCCGCCCGTGCGGCGCGAAGGGCGGGGCGGCGCCCACGGCTCTCTCCACCCCGCCCGCTTGTAGAACAGCGGTCCGTATCGAGGGCGAGGGCGGGGCGGGCAGGAGGAGCCGGCCGCCCCGCCCGGCGCCGTTTCTGCTCTACGAACTCGCAGACCTACCGGCCCGCCAGGCGCTCGACGGCCGCCACCTGCGACGGGCCGACGTCGCTGTACGTCACGAGCGCGGAGTCGCAGGCGTCGAACCCGCGGAGCCCGCGGTCGCCGCCCAGGACGACGAGCGTGGTCGGGTGCGCCTCCATGAGCCGCTGCGCGAACCGGCGCTCGCGGGCTTCGAGCCCGAACGCGTGCCACGCCGCCGGCCGCACAATGGTCGCGACGACGAGGCGCTCGGCGTCGCGGGCCAGCACGCGGATCTCGTCGAACGGGTCGTCCTCGTCCTCGTGCGTCGGTTCGAGCTCGCGGTAGACGGCGCCGGGGAGGAGGCGGGCGACGGCCTCGCCCATTGGCATCGTCTCGGGCTCGTTGGGGAGCGGCGCGCGCTTCATGAGGACGACGAGCGTGCCGGTCCCGTCGCCCAGGTCGGGGAGCGGGCCGCGCGCGACCTCGACGGCGTCCCGCGCCACGCGCTCGGCGAGCGCCCGGTGCTCATCCGCCCCCACCAAGCGGGCGGGGCGGGGCGGCGTGCGGAAGGCGTCGGCGCCGAACCGGGCGCGGAACCGCTCGCGGAGGCGCTCGACGCGGGCGAGCGCGGCGTCGAGCAGGGCCTCGTCGAGCCGCCCCGCCCGGACGGCCTCGGCCAGCCCGCGGATCACGGCCTCGGGGTCGACGGCGTCGACGAACAGGTCGACGCCGGCATCGAGGAGGCCGGCGGCGAGGTCGCCCTCGGTCTGGTCGGCGTCCTTGGCCCCCGCCATCTGGAGGCTGTCGGTGACGACGACGCCCTCGAACCCGAGCTCGTCGCGGAGCAGGCCGCGCAGGATCGGCCGCGAGCGCGTGGCCGGCAAGCCCGACGGGTCGAGCGCCGGGTACGCCACGTGCGCCGTCATCACGAGGTCGACGTCCGCGGCGATGGCTGCGCGGAACGGGGCGAGATCGACGGCTTCGATCGTCGCCCGGTCGTCGTCGATCTGGGGCATCTCGGCGTGCGAGTCGCCGGACGTGCCGCCGTGGCCGGGGAAATGCTTGGCCGTCGCGAACTGGCCCGCCTCGTGAACGCCCTCGACGAACGCGGCGGTCAGCTCGGCCGCACGCGCCGGGTCGTCGGAGAACGCGCGCGAGGCGATGATCGGGTTGCGCTCGTTGCGGTCCACGTCGGCGACGGGCGAGTACGTCACCTGGACGCCGCACGCGAGGGCCTCCTCGCTGGCCTGGCGCGCGAACGTGCGGACGTCGTCCGCCCCGCCCGCGTACGAGAACGCGGCGGCGTGGGGGTACACCGTCCCGCCGAGCACCTGCTGCCCGAACCCGCGCTCCATGTCGGTCGTGACGAGGAGGCCGCGGTCGGAGCGCGCCTGGAGGCGCGCGAGCGTGTCGCGCGTCTCAGGCCAGCGCCCGTTGAACAGGATGAGCCCGCCGACGGCGTAGCGGTCGAGGAGCGCGGCGACCTCGTCCTCCTGCTCGCTCGCGGTCTTCGCCGGCGGCAGGTTGTTTCCTAGGCGGACGACGAGGAGGCCGGCGGCCTTGTCTTCGAGGGAGAGCGGCACGGGCGGGTCGGCTGGTGGGCGGGGCGCCCCGTTCCTACGGCCCGGCCAGGGCACCGATCCCCCCCACCCCACCCCACCCGCGCGCCCGGGGCGGGGCGGTCATGGTGGATCACCCCGCCCGGACACGGCGGGCCGTGTTCTCACCGGCGTCCGGGGCGGGGCGGTCGCGCGGGGCGGCGTAGAGCCCACGCGCCGCGATCTCGGCGCGGACGGCGTCGGGCACGAGGTAGCGGACCGTCCGCCCCGCCCGGATGCGGGCGCGGAGCTCGGTCGAGGACAGGTCGACGAGCGGGCCGGCGACACGCGTCGCGTGGTCCGTCACCCACGCCGGCACGTCGGCGAGGTCGGCGCCGGGGCGGTCGTAGACGACGAGCCGCGCCAAGTCGAGGATGGCGCGGGGCTCGCGCCACGAGGCGAAGCCGGCCAGGCTGTCGCCGCCCAGGACCAGCGCGATCTCGGCGCCCGGGTGCTGCTCCGCGAGCGCCCGCAGCGTGTCGACGGTGTAGCTCGTCCCGCCCCGCTCGACCTCTCCTCCCCACGCCTCGAACCGCTCGTTCCCGGCGACGGCCGCGCGCACGAGCGCGAGCCGGTCCGCGGCCGGCGCCATGTCCGCGTGCCCGCGCTTGTGGGGCGGGGTGGCGGCCGGCGCCCACAGCACGCGCTCGAGTCCGACGGCCTCGGCGCACGCCTCGGCCACGGCCAGGTGCCCGACGTGGGGCGGGTTGAACGAGCCGCCGAAAAGGGCAAGAGAGGGCACGGGGACTGGGGACTGGGGACTGGGGACTGGGGACTGGGGACTGGAAGATGGCCGCCCCGCCCGGTTCGCGCCACGGGCGGGGTGGAGAGACGGTGGAAGATGGCCGCACTCTCCGCCCATGCCACCCCGCCCGCGCAGGCGCGCTCTCCCCCCAGTCCCTCACCCCCCAGTCCCGCGAGCGCAGTGAGCCCCGCCATTTTGAAGCCCCCGCGATGGACGGCCGCCCCGCCCCGCCCTAGATTCGTCCGCTCTGTCCCGCGCCCCTCCGTGGGCCTGCCCGGCACGCCGCCGGGACCGCCACACGGAGGGTTCCACAAGCCCGCACACGCATGTACGCCATCGTCGAGATCGCCGGCAAGCAGTTCAAGGCCGCCGAAGGCGACCGCCTCTACGTTCCCCGCATGAAGGCCGAGGTCGGCGACACGGTCACGTTCGACCGCGTCCTCCTCGTCTCCGGCGCCGACGGCGTCCAGGTGGGTGCCCCCGTCGTGGGCGGGGCGACCGTTACGGCCGAGGTCCTCGACCACGTCAAGGGCGACAAGGTGATCGTGTTCAAGAAAAAGCGCCGGAAGGGCTACAAGGTCAAGAACGGCCACCGGCAGCCGTACACGCAGATCAAGATCGGCGGGCTCTCCGTCAACTAGCGCCCCCGCCGCCCCGCCCCCGGGCGAGGCCGGTTCACCAACCCGCAGGTACCCCAGATGGCACACAAAAAAGGCGTCGGCTCGTCGAAGAACGGGCGCGACTCGAACCCCAACATGCTCGGCGTGAAGTCGCCGGGCGGCGCGGTCATCCCGGCCGGCTCGATCATCGTCCGCCAGCGCGGGACCAAGTTCCACCCCGGCATCAACGTCGGGCGGGGCGGCGACGACACGCTGTTCGCGACGGCGTCGGGCCGCGTCCGCTTCGCGGCGTCGCGCGGCGGCCGCAAGTTCGTCCACATCGACCCGGTCGAGGCGTAGGCCACCCCGCCCCCGAGGCTGTGACCGCCCCCGGCGCCCTGCGCGTCGGGGGCGGTCTTTTGGAGAGGGATTGAGAAATGTGGCGGGGGGTGGGCAGAGCCGCCGCCCTGCCCGCCTTCTGCTCATCCCTCCGTCTCTCTATCCCGCATCCTTCATGCCCGCCCTCGTCGTCTTCGACCTCGACGACACGCTGCTCGACCACCGCGGCGCCGAGCGGGCCGCGCTCGCCGACGTCCACCGGATGCACGCGGCGCACCTCGGGCACCACGGCGTCGGCCACGTTCAGGACACGTACCACGCCCACAACGTGCCGCTGTGGCGCGACTTCGGGGCGGGGCGGATCACGGCCGCCGACCTCAAGCGGCTCCGGTCGGAGCGCGTGCTGCACGCGTTGGAGGCCCACGACCTCGACCCCGAGACGTTCTCGCGCGACTACCTCGCCCGCTACGCCGAGCACTGGCGCTGGGCCGACGGCGCGCTCGACGCCTACCGCGCCGTCGCCACGCGCTTCCCCGTGGGCGTGCTGACGAACGGGTTCTCAGAGCAGCAGCGGGCCAAGTTCGCCCGACTCCCCGAGGTCGAAGCGCTGGCGGCGTTCGCTGTCATCTCCGACGAGGTCGGCGTGCGCAAGCCGGACCCGCGCCTGTTCGAGCACGTCCTCGGCCTCGCCCGCGGCGTCCTAGACCGCCCCGCCCTCGCGCCCGCCGACGTCCTCTACGTCGGCGACTCGTTCCACTCCGACGTCGAGGGCGGCGTCGGGGCGGGGTGGCGCGTCGCGTGGCTCCGCGGCGACGACGCGCGGGCGCCCGAAGGCGCGGCCGTCGTCGAGGACTGGCGGGCGCTCCTGGACCTGCTGGAGATCGCGTAGGGCGCCGCCCCGCCCCGGCGGCTAGAACGGCGCCGGGATCCGAACGGCGTCGAACGTGCCGGAGAGGGACGCGGCGGCGCCCTCGTCCCGCCCGAACGCGGGGGCCAGCTCCGCGGTGAACGTGCCCGCGATCCGGTCGTCGCCGTAGCGCGTCACGCGGAGGGTGCCCGAGGCGGACACGTAGGAGCCTCCATCGGCCCCGAGCCCGTCTTGGTAGAGGAGTTGGAGCGGCCCGCCACCGCCGAGGCCGTACGTCCCCTCCCCGTCGAGGACGCCCTCCTCGTCGGAGAGCGAGATCGAGCGGATCAGGACGCTCTGATCGAGCATGGTGACCGAGAGGATGGGCTCCTCACCGGGTCCGTCGAAGACCGACAGGAGCCCAGCGGTCCCCTCCAGCGAGCGCGAGAGGCCGCCGCTGATCTCGGCCTCGAACCGGCCGGATCCAGGCGCGTCAGGACCGCCCGAGTCGCAGGCGGCGAGCAGCAGGGCGGCGGCGACGAGCGAGAGTGCGCGCATAGTCAGGCAGGGCGGACCCGGCGGGCGGGGCGGCCGAGGCTACATCACCGCCCCGCCCTCGTCAATCCCCTTTCCACCGCCCCGCCCGCGCAGGGCGGGGCGGCCGGCTACCCTCCCCGTCACCCCAACCCGATCTGCTGGAGGAAGATGGAGACGGCCCCCGGGTACAACAGGATCGTCAGCGCGAGGCCGCCGAGCGCGCCGCCCAGGTGCGCCTCGTGGGCCACGCGCCCCACCTGGCGCCGCGAGGCGTAGACCGAGAACGCCACGTAGAGGACCGCGAACAGGATCGCCGGGATGGGAATCGCGAAGAAGATGTAGAGCAGCGAGAACGGCTCGAACAAGCAGAACGCGAACAGGACACCCGAGATGGCGCCCGACGCGCCCACGGCCGAGTACGCCGGGTTGTCCTTGTGCCGCCAGTACGTGAGCGCGTTCGCCGTAAGCTCGGACCCCAGGTACACGATGAGGAACCGCCCCGACCCCAGCGCGGCCTCGACGTACGGCCCGAAAAAGTAGAGCGTGATCATGTTGAACGCGAGGTGCGCGAACCCCACGTGCACGAACCCGGCCGTCAGCCACCGCGACCACTCGTGATCGCGGACGACGCGGAACGGCTTGAACGCCCAGCGGTCGATGAGCTCCGGGTTGACGAGGAGCGTGTACGCCCCCACGACCCCGTTCAGGAGCAGGAAGAACAGCGTGACGGGGGGCATCGAGGTAACGTCGATCATGCGGAGCAGCGGTGCGGCCCCGGGATCAGGCCGGGGGGCGGACCCAGAGGGCGGACCCAAGGGGCGAGGTGGGAAACGGCTACCTTCGACGTACGCGCCCCGCCGATGCTCCGCCCCGCCCGCCCCGCCCTCACGCTCCTGGCCCTCGCCGCGCTCTGGGGCGGGGCGGCGGCGCTCGCGGGGTGCGGCGGCGACGGCCGCGGCGCCTACGTCGGCACGTGGCGGCCGGCCGGCGCCGACACGCTGGGCTCGCGGATGACGCTGCTCGGCGACGGGACGGCCCGGTTCGTCGAGCGCCCGCCGGTCGGCGAGCCGCAGTCGTTCGAGGCCCGCTACGAGGTCGCCGGCGACTCCGTCCTCACGCTCTCCGACGCCCAGGGCGCCGAGCGCTTCCGCGTCCGCCTCGACGGCGACACGCTCCGCCTCCAGAGCCTCGCGGGCGGGGCGGAGACGGTCCGCGTGCGGCTGTAAGAAGTGAGAAAGGTGCCGGGCGGGGCGGGGTGGCGCCACGGGCGGGGCGGACGACCGGAATATCGGTGGGCAGCGGGCAGCGAAGGTGCCCCACCCCGCCCGCGGTGCATGAGGGCGGGGCGGCCGCCGTAGCGGCGTTGCATGCAACGCCGTCGCGGCGTCGGGGCGGGGCGGCGACGGGCGGGGCGGCGGGTCGTTCACCGGGCGGGGTGGCGTCATGCCGGACCGCCCCGCCCTCGTCACAACCACCCCTAGCCCCTCCTGGCCAGGAGGGGGGCTGCCGCCGCCTCCCGTTGACGGCAGCGTTGCTGTCACCGCCCCGCCCATGCCTACACGGGGCGGGGCGGAACAAATGCGGCGCCGCCCCGCCCGCGCGTCCCTTTTCCCTTTTACATCACCCGCCAGATCCAGCTCCACAGCTCGTCGATCCCCGTCTTCTTTTCGGCCGACGTGAGGACGACCGGGAGCTCGAGCCCGTACGGCCGCAAGTGCTTGTGGATGCCCGCGACCGCCTTCTGGCGCGCGTTCGCCGACAGCTTGTCCGCCTTCGTGAGCGCGACGAGGTGCGGGGCGGGGCTCTCCAACATCACCGCCATGAGCTCCTCGTCCATCTTCGTCACCCCGTGCCGACTGTCGATGAGCTGGACGACCGCGCGGAGCGGGGCGGGGTGGTCGGGCGCGGGCTCGGCCCGCTCGGTCACGTAGCGGCCGACGAGCCGCTGCCACGCGGCTCGCTGACCCTGCGACACCTTGGCGTAGCCGTAGCCGGGGAGGTCGACGAGGTAGAGCTCGGGCTCCTTCACCCCGCCCGCCCCGCCCCGGTCGGGGGCGGGGTTGACGGCGTAGAAGTTGAGCGCCTGCGTCTTGCCCGGCGTCCCGCTCGTGCGCGCGAGCTGCTTGCGGCCGAGGAGCGCGTTGAGGAGCGAGCTTTTGCCCACGTTGGACCGCCCCGCGAACGCCACCTCGGGGGCGCCCGGGGGCGGGAGCGCCGCCCACGTCGGGGCGGCGCCGACAAACTGGGCGTCTCGGACTCTCATGGTTCGGGGTTCGGGGTTATCCGGTTCAGGGCTCGCGTTCAGAACCCTGAACTCTGAACCTTGGAACCCCGAACCTCTACGCGACGGCCTCGAAGTGAGCCTTGACGGTCTCGCCGATCGCCGCGGGGCTCTCGACGGTCGTGATGCCGGCCTCGGACATGGCCTCCAGCTTGGCCTCGGCCGTGCCCTTGCCACCGGAGACGATGGCGCCGGCGTGGCCCATGCGGCGCCCGGGCGGGGCGGTGCGGCCGGCGATGAAGCCGAAGACCGGCTTCTTCACGCTCTCCTTCACGAACTGCGCGGCCTCCTCCTCGGCCGACCCGCCGATCTCGCCGATCATCACGATGGCCTCGGTCTCGGGGTCGTCGTTGAACAGGCGGATGGCGTCGATAAACTGGGTCCCGATGATGGGGTCGCCGCCGATGCCGATGGCGGTCGACTGGCCGAGGCCGGCACGCGTGAGCTGGTCGACGGCCTCATACGTGAGCGTGCCACTCCGCGAGACGACGCCGACGTTGCCCGGCGAGAAGATCATGGTGGGCATGATGCCGACCTTGACCGACGCGCCCGGCGTGAGGAGCCCGGGGCAGTTGGGGCCGACGAGGCGGACGCCCTTTTTGTCCACGTACGGCTTGACCGTGATCATGTCCTGGACCGGGATCCCCTCAGTGATGCAGACGACCGTGTCGACGCCGGCGTCGGCGGCCTCCAGGATGGCGTCGGCCGCGAACGGCGGCGGCACGAAGATGACCGAGACGTTGGCCCCCTCCTTCTCGACCGCCTCGGCGACCGTGTTGTAGACGGGCCGGTCGAGGTGCGTCGTCCCGCCCTTGCCCGGTGTCACGCCGGCGACGACGGTCGTGCCGTACTCGATCATCTGCTCGGCGTGGAAGGACCCCTCCTTGCCGGTGATGCCTTGGACGACGAGGCGGGTGTCTTGGTCGATCAGGATGCTCATGCTGGGGAGATGTGGGTACGGGGTACCCGGTACGGGGTACGGTCTAGAGAGGGCGTGCAAGTCGGGTACTTCGTACCAAGTACCCCGTACCCGAGCTAGCTCAGCGGCTCGGCCGTGCGGTCCTCGGCGGGCGCCGGGGGCGGGGCGGCCTCGGTCGCGGCGGGCTGCGACGGCTGCGGCTGGGCGCGCTGGACCGGCGGGGGCTGGATGCGCGGCGGCGGCGCGTCGGACACCGTCAGCTCGTTCTTGATGTCGTTGGTGGCGTCCTTGAACTCGCGGATGCCCTTGCCCAGGCCACGCGCGATCTCGGGGATGCGCTTGGCCCCGAACAGGAGCAAGATGGCGAGGAAGATGAGGAGGATCTCCGTCGGTCCGAGGGACATGGCCTCTGGGGTGTGGGTGCGACAAACGTACGGCCGAGCTCCAACGCGGTGCCCCTGCCCGTCGGTCTTCGCCGAGTCCGCAGAGCGGGGCGGGCGG
Source organism: Rubrivirga litoralis (assembly GCF_031846415.1). NCBI lineage: Bacteria > Pseudomonadati > Rhodothermota > Rhodothermia > Rhodothermales > Rubricoccaceae > Rubrivirga > Rubrivirga litoralis. The sequence goes on from NZ_JAVRHT010000039.1 coordinate 17,288, forward strand.
GGCGGGGCGGCCGCGCGGGTAGTTTGGGCCACGCCCCCCGACGCCTATGCCCGCCACCCCGCCCGCCCTCGACCGCGACACGATCCTCGCGTGGCCGAAGGCTGAGATCCACTGCCACCTCGACGGCTCGCTCCGCCTGAGCACCATGCTCGACCTGGCCCGCGAGCAGGACCAGCCGGACCTCCTCCCGGCCGACACCGAGGAGGGGCTGGCCGCCGAGCTCGCGAAGGTCGACCGGAGCGCGACGCTCGAGGAGTACCTCGCGTGGTTCGGGTACTCGCTCCCGCTCATGCAGACGCGGGATGCCCTCCACCGCATCGCCTACGAGCTCGCCGAGGACGCCGCGCGCGAGAACGTCCGCTACCTCGAGGTCCGCTACGGGCCGGTCCTCCACACGGACCAGGGGCTCACGATGTGGCAGGTGAACGACGCCGTGCTCGCCGGGCTCCAGGACGCCGAGCGCGACCACGGCATCCGCACGGGCGTCATCGTGTGCGGGCTCCGCGACCGGCGCGAGAGCGCGTCGCTGGCGCAGGCCGAGCTCGCGGCGTCGTACCGCGGCAAGGGCGTCGTCGGGTTCGACCTCGCCGGCGGCGAGCGCGGCAACCCGGCCGAGATGCACGGGGCCGCGTTCTACCTCGCCCGCAAGGAGCTCCTCAACATCACGGTCCACGCGGGCGAGAGCTTCGGGCCGGCGTCGATCCGCCAGGCGCTGTTCAAGTGCGGGGCGCACCGGATCGGCCACGGCGTGACGCTGGGGCAGGACCCGGCGCTGCTCCGCTACGTCGTGGACCGTCAGATCCCGCTCGAAGTCTGCCCCACGTCGAACGTGCAGACGCACGTCGTGGCGAGCTACGAGGCCCACCCGGTCGCCGAGTACGTCCGCGCCGGCGTGCCGGTGACCATCAACACGGACAACCGCCTCTTTAGCCACACGTCGATGACCGAGGAGCTGTGGCTGGCCCACTCGCGGTGCGGGATCCCCTCTAGCGCGCTCCGCGAGATCGTCCTGAACGGGTTCCGGTTCGGCTTTTTACCGCACGCCGAGAAGGAGGCGCTGCTCGCCGAGGTGGCCCCGCTCGTCGCGCTCCCAGAGGCGGCGTGACACCCCGCCCCGCCCCGCCCGCAACAGCCGACCGCCCCGCCCGCGCCAGCAGACGAGCGGGGCGGGGCGGGCACGTTTGCAGGCTGCCTGTTCCCTCGCGCCACGGGCGGGGCGGGGCGTGACCGTCACCGTCCACCCCGCCGCCGCGCTCGCGGGCTCGCCGGTGCTCCCGGCCGACAAGTCGGTGGCGCACCGGGCCGCGATCTTCGCCGCGATCGCCGAGGGCGAGAGCCAGATCATCGGGTTCTCCGACGCCGCCGACCCGCACTCGACGCTGGCCTGCCTCCGCGCGCTCGGCGTCGAGATCGAGGAGCGGCCGGACGTGCTCGGCGCCGACGGCACGCCCAGCCTGTTCGTCCAGGGCCGGGGGCTCGGCGGCCTCCGCCCCGCCCCCGGCGTCCTGGACTGCGGCAACTCGGGGACGACCATGCGCCTGCTCATGGGGCTGCTGGCGGGGCGACCGTTCGACACCACGCTCACAGGCGACGCGTCGCTGAGCGGCCGGCCGATGGAGCGCGTGGCCGCCCCGCTCCGCCAGATGGGCGGGGCGGTCGACCTCTCGGACGGCGGGGCGCCGGTCGGGCTGCGCGGGCGCGGGCTGCGCGGGCGCGGGCTGCGCGGGATCACGTACCGGCTGCCGGTCGCGTCGGCCCAGGTCAAGAGCGCCGTGCTGCTCGCCGGCCTCTCGGCGCGCGGCACGACGACCGTGGTCGAGCCGGTCCCCACGCGCGACCACACGGAGCGGATGCTCGAGCTCGACGTGCTCGATGTCGGGGGCGAGCGGCACGTGTCGGTCGAGGGCGGGGCGGCGGTCCGCGCGCGGCGGTGGGTGGTCCCGCGCGACGTCTCGGCAGCGGCGTTCTTCCTGGTGGCGGGGAGCACGGCTGAGGCCGCCGTGATCCAGCTCTCGGGCGTGGGCCTCAACCCGACGCGGAGCGGGGTTCTCGACGTGCTCCGGGCGATGGGCGCCACGATCAAAGTCTCGAACGAGCGTGAGCGGGGTGGTGAGCCCATCGCCGACCTCCGCGTCGAGGCGCCGGGCGGGCTGGCGGGCGTCGAGATCGGCGGGGCCATCGTTCCTAACCTGATCGACGAGATCCCGGCGCTGGCCGTGGCCGCGGCCTACGCCGAGGGCCAAACCGTCATCCGCGACGCGGCCGAGCTCCGCGTCAAGGAGACTGACCGAATCGCGGCGACGGCCGCGTTCCTCCGCGCGATGGGCGGGGCGGTGACCGAGCGCCCGGACGGGCTCGTCGTCGACGGCGGCCGCCCGCTCCACGGCGCGACGGTCGACGCCCGCGGCGACCACCGGATCGCGATGGCGGCGGCGGTCGCGGCGCTCGGGGCGACGGGGCCGACGACGATTCGCGGGGCCGAGGCGGCGGCCGTGTCGTTCCCCGGCTTCTGGGAGGCGCTAGAGGGCGTGGCGGTGGGGTCGGTGGAGCACGGGCCGCCCCGCCCGGCGTAGCGCGGGGGGGCTGCTATGCACTGCCCCCCTTTGCTCTGTTCTTATGCCGTCTTGAGCGGACGCTCCTCGGGATGATCTCAAAGCAGACTCCGCCTGGGATCTCCCTGAGTCTGTTAAAGATTCCCCTGGTATGACAGCGTTTCGCTTCGGTACAAGAGCACCGCCCCTACTTCGACCTCATTGGTGCGTAGCTGTGAGTGCGCTGCCTCCCGAGAGCCGCCCACGCACCCGTCATTCAACATCTATCTGTGTCCAAACTAGAACTGCACCGCAAGTTCTATTTTGTTTAGTGTAGGCGTACTGCTGCGGCATGTCAGCTGGCCCTCTATATATCTCCACAGCTGCAATTGGATCGAATGGGACGTTATCTATCTGCTCCGAAAGGAAAGCTGCCTCTACTCCGTCTATAAAGACAGCCATAGGACAGTCGCGACGCCGGTCGGATACCAGAACCGTTGCCCCACCCCGCTGCGCTATTCTTACACCGCTAACACCAGAAAACACATCTATAAATTGAGTAGCCCCACGTGCGTCGAGCTCATTCCGAGTGATAAACTTTCCAGACCTTAGCTCCCGACGGTCAAAGAATCCACGTCGCCGAAGCATGACGTCGTTAAGCGATTCCGACTCGACCAACACCCCCTCAATCTGAGTTGTCGACAGGGAAAGATACACATCAACTCGTGTAATCGAATCAGCTCCAACAGCAACCGTAGTATCAACTTCGGCTCTGCCAGTTGCACTCACCCTAACTTGAGCCAATCCTTCGAGCCCACTGAATAAGATCCTCCCTGCTTTTCCAGTCGCGGCGACTGTTCCTAAGACATCAACGCGAGCTCCTTCGAACGGCATTCTAGTCTCGGCGTCGCGAACAAAAACAACCAGTCTGCCATGCTCTCGATCGCCTCCTTGGGCTTGAACGCCCCCCCCACAGAGTATTGAGAGGGCAGCGACGAGAGCGATCCGCATGGGTCTTAGGGAAGAGAGGCCAACCGCTCTGGGGCGAACCCAAAAGGGGGACGGGACGCTTATGCGTCCCGCCCCCCCCCACGATTGCGATCGCGAACTAGTGGCGCGTCAACCGTCTTCCGATGGGTCCGCAGAGAGCTGCTGCGTGTCTCGTGTTGCGTGTTGGGTGCCCTCGGGGACGTAATACGGAACACGCAACACCACCTCAACTCATCAGATTAGCTCTGACGCAGCACTAGGTCGTGTGGACACTCGCAAGGTCAGGCTCGCACGAAGTCACGATTCTGACCCCGCAAGGAGCGGGAGGAGTGCGGGGCCGTAGCCCCGGACGACGAGCGCGACGATGCGGGGGCGGAATCTGGCCCGTGCGAGCCGATCTGGGTGATTGTCCATACGGCCTAATCGATGTTCGGGTTGCCGTTCCGCTCGGTCTGCGTGATCGGCAGGTACTGCCACGTGTCCGGCCCGAGATGCCAAAGGTCGAAGCGTCGCTGGTCAACAAGCCGAGCCCCACGTGAGAACAAGAGGTCATCACGGATCTCGATCAGCGTGTTCCGGTCGATAGAACTGATGTCATTACCGTCGTAAGCAGCGTTAATCAGACCAACAGCTTGACTGTCGTCACTACCAAGTAGGGACTCCGCTCGAATGAGGTTCGTCTCCTGCCATGTGATAAAGGGAATTGGGTCTGAATCGGTGAGGTACTCCGCTTGGCGGCCATAGGTCAGATCACCGTCCGCACAATAGGGTGTATCTGCGCAGTCAACTGTCTCATACTCTTCCGTCGGCGTGATTTCATTATCCTCAAATCGAGGATCCACACCATATTGGGTCCGGCCGCGACCAGCGGCGAGCCAGACCGGGTTGGCCGTCTGCGGGCTGAACAGTGCCGCAAAATCGGCATCACCCTCAATGAGACCTCTGCCCGCAGTAGAGCCCGCCTGCTCTGTGTTGCCTGCGTATAGGTACGCTCGAGCAAGGAGCGAGTTAGCCACGCGAGCTTCATAAGATCCCGCATCGACGTTGCTCAAGGCAGCCTGGAAGTTGGCGATAGCTTGGTCGTAGAGTTCGCTCGACGGGATGAACGGGCCGGAGTCGATCGTGGCCCCTCCCTGTCGCGGATTGAGTCCGAAGTAGGTCGCGAGGAAGTATCGTGCGATACCCGCGTAGAGGTTGCCCGCGTACAGGGCCTCAGACTGAGTGATTGGCGGGTTCGACCCAAACTGGATCGTGTTCGTCACCCGGTTGATGAGATCGTCCGCAAGGAAGCGGAGCTCATTGACATCAGTATAGGCCGCGTCGACAGAGTTATTGTCGAGCTCGATCATCCCTTCGTCGATCTCAATATACGTGGGAAAGGTGGCTCCTGAAGTCCCATAAGCGAACCGATAGGAGTCGGCGAGCCCCTCGGAAAGGACTACTATGTCGCCGTAGGCCGTCGCAAACCTCTGCTCAACGCCTGTAACGACGAACTGTAAGTTTCCGACTGCGTTGAGGGAGTCCGACGAGACAAGGTCGATCGGGGGGTCGACGTCGTTGACGAACGAGTCGCAGCCGCTTACGGCGAGAGCGCCAGCCACGACAGAGATGAGGAGTGACTTGTTCATGGGGCACAGCAGACTCCCGGAGCGTCCGGGAGCCTGCGTCTGGTGGTTCAGAGGAGGCTAGAGGCCGACGGTGAGGGTCGCGTAGATGACGCGTGGCTGCTGGAGCGTCAGGAAGTCCTGGCCCCGTGAGAGGCTCCGAGCGCCAGCGAAGTTGACCTCCGGATCGACGCCGCTGTAGGGCGTCGACGTGAAGAGGTTGCGTCCCGCAAGCGTGAGGGTCGCGGTCCGAATGGGCGAGGCCGGTACGCCCGCAAGCAGCCGGTTGAGGCTATAACGGATGCTGATCTCGCGGAGCTTGAGGTAGTCGGCGTCCTCGATAAGGTTAGCGTCGAAGCGGCGGTCCGTCCGGGCGTAGGCGTTGGCCGCCGCCTCGTACTCGGGCGTGTTAGGCGTGAGGTTCGGGAGATCGTCTGCCGAGCCGATGCCAAGCTGATCCGCCAGTTCAGCCCGCTCCTGGTCGTTCCCAAACGAGAGCTGGAAGTTGCGTGTGTTGTTCAGCACCTTGAGTCCAATCGCGTAGTCGACGAGGGCGTAGAAGCTGACGTCTCGGAAGATGGTGGCGTTGGCCGTGAACGACCCGTTGTACTTCGGGTACGGGAGACCGTAGTAGCACCGGGAGGCCCCACTACTGGGGTTGTATTCGCACTCCCCCGAGCTGAGCCTGTCCTGGTACAGCTCGAGGTTGTCCTGGTCGATGCCGAAGTCGACACCGGCGTACGTCCCGTCGCTCTCGAAGACGGCCCCGTTGACCGGCGTCGTGTAGAACGCAGAGCGCGGGAGCCCATCAGTGATCTCCGTTGGGCACTCGTCGCCACGGAGATCGGGCGAGTAGTTGTCACCCACGCCTAGCTGATAGGCACAAATGCCCGGACGGATGACGTTAACATCGAACCCGTCGTAGAGGGCGGGGTTTGGGTTTCCTGTAACCGGGTTTTCACCCAGTTCGATCACCTCATTGGTCTGGTAGCTGAACACCGCCCCGAGGTCGAGCGAGAAGTTCTGGAAAGAGACCGGCGTTGACGTGAGGGAAAACTCGATCCCCTGCCCATCGACCCGCCCCACGTTGAACGGGACGAGCGAGGCGACTTGGCCGGTCGACGGCGGCAGTTCGACACCGACGATGGAGTCGGTCGCGCGCTGGATGTAGTACGTGAGTTCGGCGAGCGCCACGCCGGCGATCTCGACGTCGAGTCCGGTCTCAAACTCAGCCACGCGCTCGGCCCGGATGTCCGGGTTGCCAATAAGATCGGGGATGGCCCCGGCCCCGTACCCGCCGACAGCGGCCTCATAAAGCGCGGCCTGAGAGTCATAAGCACCCGGCGACTGACCGCTCTCGCCGTAGGCTGCTCGGACCTTCAGGAGGTCGAAAATGGCCGGCGTACCGTTGAGTTGGTCGAACCGGAAGGCGCCACGGATGAACGGGTAGAAAATCGAGGGGCTATCGCCGCCGATGGCCGTTGCGTAGTCCTGACGGAACCCAGCCGACCCGTTAAAGACTGTACCGTAGCTGACCGACTGATCCAGGAGCACGCCGATTTGGCGCTCGTTGAGATAGCTCTCGCCCGACTCCTGGTACTCCGTACCGGACCCGATGTCTGTGATGAGCGGAGTGGCGAAGTTGAAGTTCTCCAGGAAGATCGTCCGCAGGCGCCGGTCGAATCCCTGCACACCGACGGCCGTCGAGAGGTTGAGCCGCGGGGTCAGGTTGTACTGGTAGCGGGCGCTCGCCGTGAGAGAGACCTGATCGTTCTCGCGGCCGTAGAACCCGCGCGAGCCGCGTGTCCCAACGCCCGGGTAGGAGATCCCAGTCTGCTGGAAGTCGTCCTGCCGGAGATCAGCGGCGTCGACCCCGACGTTGCCACGGAGCGTGAGGGCCGGGATCGGTGTCCACGCTACGTCGGCGGCGCCGATGAAGCGGTTCGTCCGCTGTTCGTTTCGGGCCGCGAGCACACCGAGCGAGTCGACAAAGAGGTAGGAAGACGGCCGCAGGAGTGTATTGCCGAGGAAGCCGATGACGTTGTTGTCGTTCTGCGGCCGGCTCGTCGCACTCTGCGTGTAGCCGAAGTTGACGCCGACCTGGAGCTTCTGCGACGGCGTCACGTCGAAGTTGGCCCGCAGCGAGTTCCGGTCAAAGTCGTTATTCGGGAGGATGCCCTCCTCGTCACGGCGATCGAACTGGCCGTAGTATCGGACCGCCTGGGTGCCGCCCGAGATGCTCACGCCCGTTTCCAAGATTGTGCCGTCGCGGAAGTTGGCGTTGGCGTCTCCGAACGTCCGAAAGGCATTGATGGCCGTGTACTCCGTCTGCTGAGAGTTCTGACCGACAGTCTGCCGGATGGAGATGTTAAAGGCGTCAGTGGCCGAAGCGCCGTTCTTGGTCGTGATGAGGACTACGCCGTTTGAAGCGTCTGTTCCATAAAGCGCGGCAGCCGCCGGCCCTTTCAGCACGTCGACCGAGCCGATGTCTTCAGGGTTGAGGTCAGCGAGAGCGCTCGTCCCCTGGCCGCCCGCTCCGAACCCGACGATCTGAGAGTTGTCAATTCGAACACCGTCGATGAAGATGAGCGGCTGACCTTGCCCGTTCAGGCCACCGCCGGCTCGGACGTTGAACCGGATCCCGCCTCCGACGTTACCCGAGGACGGCTGGACGCTAACGCCTGAAATTTTGCCGTTGAGCAACTGGGAGACATCCTGGTACTCGTTTTGAGCCGTGAGTGCTTCGGCGTCAAGCCGCGACACAGCAACCTCCGACTGACCAACCGACCGCTCCGACAGAGCGCCCGTGACGATCACTTCTTCTAAGTCAGCGAGGTCGGTCGAGAGCGCAAAATCCTGGGTCACCTCTTCTTCGACTCCGACCGTGACAAGCGCCTCGCCGGCCTCGTAGCCGACGAACGTGGCGCGTATGGTGTACGTGCCGGCCGGAAGGTCGAACTCATAGATGCCGTTGATGTTGGTGGCGCCGCCGAGACCGGGCTGGCCAACAACTTGGACAGCCGCCGTGGGCAGGGCCTCGCCCGTTTCGGCGTCGACGACCGTGCCCGTGACGGTACCAGTTTGCGCGAGAGCGCCAGGACCGGCGAGCGCCGCCAATAAGACGGCGAAGCTTCCAAGAGCGCGAGTGACAGTGGGTCGCATGGTGGGTGCGTTGGTGAGAGTGCGAGCGCCCAGGCTGCCGTGTGAAGGGACTGCCCAGAGTTGTAGGAGGTCTAGTGTACCTGCACTACGCTGGGCCGTGCGTCTTCTCGTACCCAACGATGAGGAAAAGCCCGCGAACGGTCGCAGGGCAACCCCGGACGGTCTACCCCGCCCGCGAACGGTCGCCGCCCCGCCCCAGCCGTCAGCCCTCGACGGCCGGGTCCCAGAGGTGTGCCGCCAGCTCTACCCGCCCCGCCCCGTCGAACGCGACGCCCTCCGCCCGGAGCCGCTCCTCCATGACCGTCGGCGTCTCGAAGTGGAGGCGGCCCGTCAGCACGCCCTCGCGGTTGACGACGCGGTGGCACGGGACCGACCACGGCGCGCCCGCCCCGCCCCGCGCGTTCTGCGCGACCGCCTTCAGCGCCCAGCCCACCGCCCGGGCGCCCCGCCCGACGCCCAGGTGCCGCGCGACGTGGCCGTACGTCGTGACCCGCCCCGGCGGCACGCGCCGGACGACGTTCCACACGCGCTCGAAAAAGTCGGGAGAGGTCTCGGGCACGGGCGGACCCAAAGGGCGGGGCGGTCGCAAGGCGGTCGGTAAACTTAGAGGCGCCGCCGAACTCCGCCCCGCCCGACGTGCAAGGGCGGGGCGGCCCGCCCGCCCTCTCCCCCACCCCGCCCTTTGGGTCCGCCCCGTGCCCCTGGTCTCCGCCCCGCCCCGCCCCCTCTCACCGGCCGAGCGCGAGCGCCGCGAGCGCTCGTTCCGAGACGGGCTCCGCGAGCGCCTGCCGGAGTTGGACGCCGAGCGTATCCGCGCGGGCGAGCCCATCGGGCCGTACACGACGTTTCAAATCGGCGGCCCGGCCGACGTTTTTTTCGAGGCGCACAGCGCCGACGAGCTGGCCGCCGCGGTCGGGGCGGCGCGTGAGGCCGAGGTCCCGTACTTCCTCCTCGGCCTGGGCGCCAACATCCTCGTCGGCGACCTCGGCTTCCGCGGCGTCGTGATCCGCAACCGGGCGGCGCACGTGGCGGTCGACCGCGCGACGGGCCTCGTGACGGCCGAGAGCGGGGCGGTCGTCTGGCCCGACCTCATCGAGGCGACCGTCGCGGCCGGGCTGGGCGGGCTCGAACACTACGCCGGCATCCCCTCGACGGTCGGCGGAGCGCTGTGGCAGAACCTCCACTTTCTCTCCCCGCCCCCAGACCGCGAGCGGACCATGTTTATCGAGGAGGTCGTCGAATCCGCCGAACTCCTCCGCGCCGACGGCTCGCGCGTGACGGTCGGCCGCGACTGGTTCGACTTCGGGTACGACTACTCGACGCTCCACGTGACCGACGACCTCGTGCTGAGCGCGGCGTTCCGCCTCGAGCCGGCTGACCCCGCCCGGCTGCGCGCGACGGTCGAGGCCAACCTGGAATGGCGCGGCGCGCGGCACCCGCCGCTCGACACGCAGCCCTCGGCGGGCTCCATCTTCAAGAAGATCGACGGCGTCGGGGCGGGGCGGCTGGCCGACTGGTGCGGCCTGAAGGGCACGCGGATCGGCGGGGCGGCCGTCACGGAGCGGCACGCGAACATCCTGATCAACGCGGGCGCGGCCGAGGGGCAGTCTGCGACGGCCCGCGACGTCCGCCACCTCATCGGCTACGTCCAGGAGACTGTCGAGCGCGAGCAGGGCTACCGGCTGAGCACGGAAGTTGGGTTCGTCGGCGACTTCGGCGAGTTGGGCGCGCTCCCGCCGGCGGGGTGGGAGGACGCCGACGGGTTCTCGGGCGGCGTCCCGCCGGGCGGCCACCCCGAGCCGCACCGCGACGCCGAGCGCCGGTAGCGCCCCGCCCGAGGCCACCCCGCCCCGCCCAAAGCGGTTCGGACGCAGCGAGACCGACGCGCCGCGCGCGCGGTTGCCGCCCCGCCCGGAACCATCAGTATTCGTGCATGGCGAGCGGGGTGGCCGCATCGGGCGGAGCCGCGTTTAGCCGGGCGTTTCGTAACGCCGCTCCACCCCGCCCCCGCGCTATCCAGCGTCACAGAAGGCGGGGCGGGGTGGGGAACGGGATGTGCGCCGGCCGCGGGCGACCTCCGCCCAGACGGCTTCGCCGATGCCCACCGCCCCCGCTGCCACGATCGAGATCCACGCCGACGGCCGCGTCGCCGCGTCGCCGGCCGCCGCCGCGTTGGCCGGGCTGGCGCCCGAAGCCGCGGACGGGCGGCCGCTCGCCGACTGGGTGGCGCCGGAGGACCGCCCGACGGCCGAGGCCCTCGTCGGCCGCGTCCGCGACGGCGAGGCCGACCACGTCTCGCTCCGCGTGCGGAGCCGCGGCGGCGCCCCGCTCTGGGTCACGCTCTGCCAAGCGCCCGACGGCCGCGTGGCCGGCCAGGTCCGGGCGGGGCGGGGCGGCCTCGGACGCGACGACGCCGGCCACGCCGACCGGCTCCGCCTGCTCGCGACGGTCATGTCCCAGGGCGATCTCCCGTTCGAGGACCAGGCGCAGCAGGCGCTCGCGCTCACAGCGTCGCTGCTCGGGCTCGACGTCGGGACCGTGAGCCGGATCGAGGGCGACGACTACACCGTCGTCGCGTGCCACGGGGCGGCGATGGCGCCCGGCGACCGCTTCGACCTCGGCGACACGTACTGCTCGATCACGATCGGCGGCCGCGACCTGTTCGAGATCGCCCACGCGGCGGCCTCCCCGCACCGCCGGCACCCGTGCTACCTCGCCTTCGGGCTCGAAGCGTACGTGGGCGCCCCGCTCTCCGTCGGCGGCGCGCCGTGGGGGACGCTCGCGTTTTCGTCTTCCGCCCCGCTCGCCGCCCCGCTTTCCGACGCCGACCGCGACCTGATCCGCGTGCTCGCCACGTGGGCCGGCGGTGCCCTCGACCGGCACGAACGGACCGAGGCGCTCGCCGCCCAGAACCGGCACCTCCAGGCCGTCGTCGACCAGTCGCCGATCGTCCTTTTTGCCCTCGACGGCGACGGCGCGTTTACGCTCCAGGAGGGGCGCGGGCTCCGGGCGCTCGGGGTCGAGCCCGGGGCGTCGATCGGGCAGAACGTGTTCGAGCTGTACGCCGATGTCCCCGAGGCCGTGGCCGCCCTCCGGCGCGTCCTGGGCGGGGAGGAGCGGACGTGGTCGGCCAGCGTCGGCCCGCTCCACTACGAGTCGTGGGCCGCCCCCACGACCGACGACGCCGGCCACGTGGTCGGGGCGACGGGCGTGTCGATCGACGTCACGGACCTCCACCACGCCGAGGCGCGCCTGACGTGGGAGGCCGAGCGGCTCCACCGGCTCCTCGACGTTACGGCCGTGGACGGCGCGCTCGACGACCGCGCACCCGTCGTGCTCGCGACCGTCGCCGAGCTGCTCGGGCTCGACACGGGCGCCCTCAGCCGCGCCGAGTCGGACGCCGAGGGCGGGGCGTTCGCGTGCGTCGCCGCCGCCCCGCCCCGCCCCGCCACCGACGACCAACCGGGCGGCCTCCCACTCGGCGCCCTCGCACTCGCCGCCGGTGACGTCGTCGCCGTCGAGGACCTGTCCGACTCGGCGCACCGCCACCACGCCGCCGCGGGTGTCGGAGCGTACGTCGGCGTGCCCGTCGTCGTCGACGGCGTCGTCTGGGGCGCGCTCGGCTTCTGGTCGGACCGCCCCGCCCCGTGCGCGTTCACCGACCGCGACGCCGACCTCGTGCGTCTGGCGGCGCAGTGGGCCGGCGGCGCCGTCGCGCGCGACCTCCGGCGCCGGGCGCTCGCCGAGAGCGAGGGCCGGCTCCGCGCACTGGGCCAGTCGACGACCGAGGGCATCGCGTTCACCGAGGGCGGGGTGGTCATCGACTGCAACGACCAGTTCGCAGCGCTAATCGGGCTGCCGTCGACGGCCGACGCGGTCGGCCGCGCGGCCACCGACTTCGTGGCACCGGAGCACGTCGGGGCTGTCCGCGAGGCGATCGCGGCGGAGCGGACCGAGCCGTACGAGATCGTCGTCGTCCGCGCCGACGGCTCGCGGGCGTGGGTCGAGGTGCAGGGCGGGAGCTTGGTTTACGGCGGCCGCCCCGTGCGCATGACGGCCGTCCGCGACGTGACCGACCGGCACGAGCTGGCCGCCCGGCTCCGGCACCAGGCGGCGCACGACGACCTCACGGGGCTCCCGAACCGCGCCCGCTTCCGCGACCGGATCGACCGAATCATGGCGTCGGGCGCCCCGTTCGGCGTCCTCTTTATTGACCTCGACCGCTTCAAGGTCGTCAACGACTCGCTGGGCCACGAGGCCGGCGACGGGCTCTTGAAGACCGTGGCCGCCCGGCTCCGCAGGGCGGTCGGCGTCCACGACGGCGCGCTCGTGGCCCGGCTGGGCGGCGACGAGTTCGGCGTCATCGTGCCCGAGACGGGCGGGGCGGCGGGCGGGGCGACCGAGGCGGTGGCGTATGCGGTCCTCGACGCCCTCGGCGCGCCGGTCGACCTGGGCGCGCGGGCCGTGCAGCCCGGGGCGAGCGTCGGCGTCGTCGCCCGGGGCGAGGCCTACGCCGACCGCGAGGCGCTCCTCCGCGACGCCGACACGGCGATGTACGCGGCCAAGCACGCCGGGCGGGGCGGCGTGACCGTGTTCGACCCGTCCATGCACGAGGCGGCCGCGGCCCGGTTCGGGCTCGAGCACGACCTCCGGCAGGCCATCGACGACGGCCAGCTCCGGGCGCTCTTCCAGCCCATCGTGGACCTGGACTCCGGCGCGGCCGTCGGGTTCGAGTCGCTCGTCCGGTGGCAGCACCCCGACCTCGGGCTCCTCGGGCCGGACCGCTTCCTCCCCGTCGCCGAGGAGGTCGGGCTCGTGGCCGAGGTCGACCGCTGGGTCCTCGAGGCGACGTGCCGCGAGATGGGCCGCTGGGCGCCGCACCTCGACGCCGATTCGCTCTTGTGGATCAGCGTCAACTGCTCCGACCAGACGTTCCTCGCCGCCGGCCTCGCCGAGCGGGCGCGGGCGGCGGCCGACGCCGCTGGGCTCCGCCCGGAGCACGTGGTCCTGGAGCTGACCGAGCGGGCGCTCGTCGACGCCGACGCCGCGCGCGAGGCGCTCGCCGCGATCCGCGCCCACGGCCTCCAGCTCTGCGTCGACGACTTCGGCTCGGGCTACTCGTCGCTCGGGCTCCTCCACACGCTCCCCGTTGACGGCCTCAAGATCGACCGATCGTTCGTGACCGGCCTGGGCACGTCGCGGGCGGCCCGGTCGCTCGTCCGCGCCGTCGTCCAGATCGCCGACGACCTCGGGCTCCGCGTGGTCGCCGAGGGGATCGAGACGGCCGACCAGCTCGCCGCGCTCCGCGACCTCGGGTGCCCGCTCGGCCAGGGCTACCTGTTCTCGCGGCCGGTCCCGCCCGACGCGGCGCGCGCGCTCCTCGCCGCCCCGCCCTGGGCCGACGCGTGGGCGGAGTAGAGCGGAGAGAGCGGAGAGAGCGGAGAGAGCGGAGAGAGCGGAGAGAGCGGAGAGAGCGAGGTGCCCGCCCCGCCCCGTGCGCGCCACCGGGCGGGGCGGGAG